>NZ_CANSHK010000039.1:0-30816 GCF_947646745.1 uncultured Methylovirgula sp.
CGCTCGGCCTCGGCACGATGATCGGCTGGAAGCGGATCGTCGTCACCGTCGGCGAAAAGATCGGCAAGGAGCACCTGAACTATGGTCAGGGCGCTGCGGCCGAACTCGTCGCGATGAGCACGATCTTCGCCGCCGACAATTTCGGCCTGCCGGTCTCGACCACCCACGTTCTCTCGTCCGGCGTCGCCGGCACGATGGCCGCGAACGGCTCGGGCCTGCAGCTTACGACGCTGCGCAATATCGCGCTGGCCTGGGTCCTGACCCTGCCCTGCGCGGTCGCGCTGTCGGCGTCGCTCTATTGGATCTTCCGCCACATTTTCTGAGCACCTAGACTTTTCGAAAGACGAGGCCGGCCCTGCCCCCAGGGTCGGCCTATTTTTTGGGCTCTGCACGGCTTGCCGCTCCGCGGGCAAATGACTAAGCCAGCCGCGCAGGCGGCCGATGCTGCCGAGATCCGCAATGGAGGAGGCCGCATGGCTCAGCTCGATACCGCGCTGGCGAAAATCGACGCCAATCTCGACGCCGCGCTCAAGCGCCTCTTCGCCCTTGTCGCAATTCCCTCGATCTCAACCGACCCGGCCTATGCCGAGGCCTGCCAAAAAGCTGCTGAATGGCTCCGCGACGAATTGCAGGGGCTCGGCTTCGAAGCCTCGGTGCGGCCGACGCAAGGCCGGCCCATGGTCGTCGGCAAAGCCAAGGCGGGGCGCGAGGACGTCCCGCATGTGCTCTTCTACGGCCATTACGACGTGCAGCCGCCGGATCCCCTCGATCTCTGGCAGACGCCGCCTTTCGCGGCGCGCCTCGCCGCTGCGGCGACGGGCCGGCAGATCGTCGGCCGCGGCACGTCCGACGACAAGGGCCAGCTGATGACCTTCGTCGAGGCCTGCCGCGCGCTCAAGGAGACAGGCTCGCTCCCTTGCGACGTCACCATCCTGTTCGAGGGCGAGGAAGAGACCGGCTCGCCGTCCCTGCCCGCCTTCCTGCAGGCGAACAAGGCCGAACTCAAGGCCGACATCGCTCTCGTCTGCGACACCAATATGTGGGATCGCGCGACGCCCGCCATCACCACCATGCTGCGCGGTCTCGTGCTGGAAGAAGTGGTGATCAAGGCTGCGAACCGTGATCTCCATTCCGGCATGTTCGGCGGTGCCGCCGTCAATCCGATCCACGTGCTGGCGAAAATCATTGCCGACCTGCGCGATGCGGACGGTCGCATCACGTTGCCGGGCTTCTATGACGGCGTGGCCGAACTGCCGCCCGAGATCGCCGCGCAATGGCGCGATCTCAAATTCGATGGCAGCCAATTTCTCAAGGATGTCGGCCTGTCCGTCCCGGCCGGCGAAAAGGGCCGCAGCGTCCTCGAAATGATTTGGGCGCGGCCGACGTTCGACGTCAACGGCATCATCGGCGGCTATACCGGCAAGGGCTCGAAGACCGTGCTGCCGGCAGAGGCGAGCGCCAAATTCTCATTTCGCCTGGTCGGCGCGCAGGACCCGGAGAAGATCGCCGCGAGCTTCCGTGCCTTCGTCAAAGCGCATCTGCCGGCCGATTGCCAGGCCGAGTTCATTGCGCATGGCGCCTCGGGCGCGCTGCAATTGCCCTTCGATTCAGCGCCGCTCGCCTGCGCCCGAACGGCACTCAGCGATGAATGGGGCAAGGATGCTGCACTGATCGGCTCGGGGGGCTCGATCCCGATCGTCGGCGCGTTCAAGCGCGATCTCGGCATGGAAAGCCTGATGATCGGCTTCGCGCTCGAAGACGACCGCATTCATTCGCCGAACGAAAAATACGAGCTCTCGTCCTTCCATAAGGGCGCGCGGAGCTGGGCGCGCATTCTCACCGCGCTGGCCGAGGGTTGACCCGCATTGCTGCACTGCGACGCCGCGTGTGCATCGCGCAACCGGCCACTGCGGCAAAACGGGCATTGACCTTTTGGCGTGTAGACGGCAGGACCACGCTTCGCCGAGGAAGACCCAACCTTCCCACCCGTCAGCAACTTGCGCGGCGTCAACCAGCGCGAGGCCAAACCCGAGGGACCCGCCGCCATGGCCACCGATATTGAGATTGCCCGCGCCGCCAAGCTCGAACCGATCCTGAAGATCGCCGAGAAGATCAACATTCCGGCCGAGGCGATCGAGCCTTATGGCACCAAGATCGGCAAGGTCGATCTCGGCTTCCTGGCCGAGGCGCAGGAGCGCGCCAAGAGCCGGCCGAAATCGAAGCTCGTCCTCGTGACAGCGATCAATCCCACGGCGGCGGGCGAAGGCAAGACGACAACCTCGGTCGGCCTTGCCGATGCGCTGCGCCATATCGGCAAGAAAAGCGTCGTCGCGCTGCGCGAGCCGTCGCTTGGCCCCTGCTTCGGCATGAAGGGCGGCGCGGCCGGCGGCGGCCATGCGCAGGTCGTGCCGATGGAGGCCATCAACCTGCATTTCACCGGCGATTTCCACGCCATCTCCGCCGCGCATAATCTGCTCGCGGCGATGATCGACAATCACATCTATTGGGGCAACGAGCCGGCGATCGACTCGCGCCGCGTCGCGCTGCGCCGGGTGGTCGACATGAACGACCGCGCCTTGCGCCAGATCGTCGTTTCGCTCGGCGGCGTCGCCAACGGCTATCCGCGCGAGAACGGCTTCGACATCACCGTTGCTTCGGAAGTGATGGCGATCTTCTGCCTCGCGCGCAATCTCGCCGATCTGCAGGAGCGGCTCGGCAAGATCATCGTCGCCTATGGCCCGGACAAGAAGCCGGTGACGGCGGAAGACCTCAAGGCCGCCGGCGCGATGACGGTTCTGCTCAAAGACGCTTTGATGCCGAACCTCGTGCAGACGCTCGAAGGCACCCCGGCTTTCATCCACGGCGGCCCCTTCGCCAATATCGCGCATGGCTGCAATTCGGTGATCGCGACGACCGCAGGCCTGGCGCTTTCCGATTACACGGTGACGGAAGCCGGCTTCGGCGCCGACCTCGGCGCCGAGAAATTCCTCGACATCAAATGCCGCAAGGCCGGGCTCGCGCCGTCGGCCGCAGTGATCGTCGCGACGCTGCGCGCATTGAAGGCCCAGGGCGGCGTCGCCAAGGCCGATCTCGGCAAGGAGAATCACGGCGCGGTCAAGGCCGGCCTCGCCAATCTCGGCCGCCACGTCGCCAACGTCCGCAAATTCGGCCTGCCGGTGGTCGTCGCCATCAATCATTTCGGCGGCGATCACGAGAGCGAACTCGACATCATCGCCAAGACCTCGCGCGACGAATTCGGCGCCGAAGCAATCCTCTGCAAGCATTGGGCAGAAGGCGGCAAGGGCGCGGCCAAGCTCGCCGAAAAGGTCGTCGAACTGGCCGAGTCCGGCAAGGCCAATTTCCACGTGCTCTATCCGGACGAACTGTCGCTGACCGAGAAGATGCGCAAGATTGCGCAGGAGATTTACGGCGCCAAAGATATTTCGATCGAGCCGGCAGCAAAGAAACAGATCGCCGATATCGAGGCGCTCGGCTTCGGCCACCTCCCGGTCTGCGTGGCGAAGACGCAATATTCCTTCTCGACCGATCCGACAAAGCTCGGCGCGCCGAGCGACCATATCGTCGGGGTGCGCGAAGTGCGGCTCTCGGCCGGCGCCGGATTCGTCGTGATGATCACCGGCGAGATCATGACGATGCCCGGCCTGCCGAAAGTGCCGGCGGCGGTCAACATCAAGCTCGACGACAAGGGCCAGATCGAAGGCCTGTTCTAGCCTTATTATCGCGACACGCGGAAGCGACGCAGCAGCCCGGCGAATAATCCGGATTGCTGCGCTCGCCGCGCCAAGGCGCCGGGCGCGGGTCCGAGGCCGGAAAAATAAAGCCCTGCTCCCAGCACGAGCGAATAGACGACGGCGCCGCCGGTGAGCAGCAGGGTGAGTTCGATCTCGTTGCGGAACCGCGGCAGGCGGGCGCAGAGTTCCGCCGCCGGCCACGTCGCAAGAAGCGCAAAGATCGCCGACAGGAATGCGGCGACCGATGTCGCCGCCGCGCTCTTGCCGAACACCCAATCGAGCCGCATCAGCCCCTGCCGCGTCGCGACCCCCATCAGCAAAAGCAGATTGATCCAGGCCCCGGTCGCCGTCGCCGCGGCGAGGCCGGCTGCGCCGAAGGGGCGGAACAACAATATCTTGAGCCCGACGTTCACCGCCACCGCGAGAAGCGAAATGAACATCGGCGTGCGCGTATCGCCGATCGATTGAAAACTCGCGACCGCTGAGCGGATCAGCACGATGGGCACGATGCCGAACCCATAGGCCGTCAGCACCGCGGCAGAGGCCAGCGCATCGCTCTCGGTGAAAGCGCCATGCAGAAACACGCCGCGCATGATGATTTCTGGAATCATGATGAAGGCGACGAAGCACGGCGCGGCGATCGCAACGGACAGAGCCATCGTCCGGTTCTGCGCATAATAGGCGCCGGCCTCGTCGCCGCCGGCAAGGCGGCGGCTCATCTCCGGCAACAGCACGGTGCCGGCGGCAATGCCGACGACGCCGATCGGCAATTGGTAGATCCGGTCGGCATAATAGATCGATGACACGCCGCCGGTCGGCAGCATCGAGCCGATGATCGTATCGGCGAAGAGCGCCAGCTGCACCCCGGCCGAACCGATGATTGCCGGCCCGAGGACAAGAAAGAAATGTTTGACCTCCGCATCCCAGACATGCGGCACGAAATGTTCATGCAAACCCATGCGATGCAGCGCAAAAAAGGTCAGCAGAAATTGCGCGACGCCCGAAACCGTCACCCCGACCGCGGCTGCGACGCCGGCGCTCGGAAAGAGGAAGGCGACGGCAAGAAACAGGATCATCACGACATTGAGCAGCACGGGCGCGAAAGCCGCAGCGGTGAAATGCTCCAGCGCATTCAGCGTGCCCGATTGGAGCGTGACGAGCGTGATGAACAAAAGATAGGGAAAGGTGATCCGCGTCAGCGTGACGGCAAGCGAAAATTTCTGCGGATCGGCACGAAAGCCCGGTGCCAGCAGATCGATGAACTGCGGCATGAAAATCAATGCCAGGATCAGCAGAATGATCTGCGAACCGAGCAGCAGCGTGAATATCTGGCTGGCGAAATAGCGCCCGGCATCGAAGCCGTGTTTTGCCAGGATTTGCGAGTAGCAGGGTACATAGGCCGCATTGAACGCGCCCTCGCCGAAGATGGCGCGAAAATGGTTCGGCAGGCGGAAGGCGACGACAAACGCGTCGGCATTCAACCCTGCGCCGAGCACGGCGGCGAGCATCACGTCGCGGACGAAACCGGTTGCGCGCGACAGAAGCGTCAGCACCGCGACGGAGAAAAGGTTTTTATACATTCGGGCGTCCGCTAGGGCGGGATGCGAAAAACTGCGAGCGGTTTTTCGCACAAATCCCGCTCTAAGCTATTAAAGCCGATCGCGTTCACGAAGGGGATCGCACGCGAATCGCGCCGAACAACGATCTTTGCATTTCCGCGCCAAGTCAAAATACTCCCGCCGACGACCTCGGAAGCCGCAAAACGAAAGGCCGGCCAAGCGCTTGGCCGACCTTTTATCGCCGCAATTCGGGCGAAACCTGGATCAGGCGACGCCGGCCTCGAAGCGCTCGGCGGCATATTCCCAATTGACGAGGTGATCGACCACAGCTTGCAGATAGTCGAGACGGCGATTGCGGTAATCGATGTAATAGGAATGTTCCCAGACATCGATGCCGAGGATCGGGACGGCGCCGTGGATCAGCGGATTCTCGCCATTCGGGGTCTTCATGACTTCGATCTTGCCGTTCTTCAGCGCAAACCATGTCCAGCCTGAGCCGAATTGACCGACGCCGTTTTGAATCAATTGTTTCTTCGCCTCGTCGACTGAGCCAAAGGAATCGATGAGCGCCTTTTCGAGCTTGCCGGGGATGGCGCCGCCGCCGTTCGGCTTCAGCCATTGCCAGAAATGGGTATGATTGTAGGCTTGCGCGGCATTGTTGAAGAGAGGGACATTCTTGCCGTGCGACTCCTTGACGATCTCGGCCAGGGGCTTGTCCGCCAAGGGGCTGTCTTTCAACAGGTTGTTGGCGGTGTCGACATAGGCCTTATGGTGCTTATCGTGATGATATTCGAGGGTTTCGCGCGACATGTAGGGCTGTAGCGCATCATAGGCATAAGGCAGGGGAGGAAGCGTGAGGGCCATGTCTACTCCTTATCGGCTTTCAGACGAGGAAACTTGCGCGAAACCGTATTCTCCCGCCGCAGGAACGGCGGGTCGCCTTTGTCAGGTAGGAAGGCAAAACGGCACGGCAACCTTATACTGGGCAAAGTTGCCGCCTGAAAGCGGGGTCGAGGTCGCGCCTCACCGCTTGGCCGCCGCGCTCGCCGCGTTAGCTATATCGCGACGCAGGCCTGGCAAGGCCACCCGGTTGAAGGAGTTTTATATTGGTATTTGAAGCAAAGGAGCGGGCCATGAAATACGCCCTTTTCGGTCTCGGCATGGTGCTCATCATCGTCGGCGGCTACTTTCTTTATACTGGCTCGAACATTGTCGAAGTCGAGCGCGGCTGGTCGGCCGTCATCGCCGGAACCACGGCGCTGACCGGCGGAATCATCACTTTGGGCCTTGCCGGCGTAGTGATGAGCCTTGAGGATATGAAACGGCTGTGGGTCAGCGCCCCGCTTGCGCGGGAGGCCGGCGCCGCGAGCCTGGCCGCGGAGACATCGGCTGCTGCGACAATGGAAATCCCCGTCGCTCCCAATCTGGGTCCGGTCCCGGCAGCGGCGGAAGTGGCAACGGCCACGGAGGTGGAGCTCGAGGTTGTACGCGCCGCCGAGGAAGGCCCAGCCCCGGCGCCGGGCATCTTCCCGCGCCCACTGCGAAAGGCATGGCCGCGGCCTAAGCCCGAGTTCACCACGCGGGCCCCGGCGCCCGCCGAAGCCTCGCCGGCGATCGCTGAGCTGCGCCGCCGCGTTGCAGAAGATCTGAACCTCGATTGGCCGAGCTTCACGGCGCCGCCCGTCGTCCCCATACCGGAGCCGCTGCCGGAGACGCTGCCGGGCGAGCCCGAATCGACGGAGGCTGTGAAGCCGCCGCCGCTCGGCCTCGACGATTTTGACAACGAGTCAGGCATCGGCAGAGAGTCCGATGCCGACCGAGAGACTCGCGCCGAGACCTTCGCCGCATCGGAGATTGAGCCGGGACCGGAAGAAGCCCCGCCTCCGCCGATTGCCGCAACGCCAGAACCGGTCGCGCCGTCCGAGCCCGAGCCCGTCGCAGCAGAATCAGCCAAACCGGCGCCCAAAGCGATCGGCCGCTATGAGGCAGACGGGACCATTTATGTGATGTTCGCCGACGGTTCGATCGAGGCTCAATCGGCGCAAGGCACGCGCCGGTTCAAATCCATGGCCGATCTCAAAGCGTCTTTCCAATCCTAGGCTTAGGACGGAGATGCGTTATTGCGCGCTTGCAGTCTAGTTGCAGCTCGACTGCAAGCAATGAAAGTTTTCCAAAAGAGTTCGCGGCTCTACGACTCGCAGCTACTTGCACCCTTGAAGCTTTCATTTTATCAAGGCTGACAGATTCGTGAAGAAAAATGCACATCCGTTGCGTTATTGAAGTTATCGGCAAGATTTCGGTCGATCTTGAATGCCGTCAGCGTCGTATCAGTCGTTTTTGATCAGTAACGGACATAAACCGAAAGAAAAGGCCTCAAATGAGTGAGACGGCAGGCTCTGGCAATTACATTGAATTGGCAGCTGAAATCGTTTCCGCCTATGTCAGCAATAATTCCGTTCCTGCAAGCGATCTTCCCGGCCTGATCCATGAGGTTCATTCAGCGCTTCTGCGCGTCACCGCCGGCCATCCTGTCGTGGTTGCCGAAACGCCGAAGCCCGCCGTCCCGGCAAAAAAATCGATCACCAACGAATATATCATCTGTCTGGAAGATGGACGGAAATTCAAGTCGCTGAAGCGCCATCTGCGCACCCAATATAATATGTCCCCCGACGAATACCGGGAAAAATGGGCTCTGCCGCCGGATTATCCGATGGTCGCGCCGAACTATGCCAAGGCGCGCTCCAATCTCGCCAAGCAGATGGGGCTCGGCCAGCAACGCCGGCGCAAGCGCTAGCCATTCCCAAGAATTAGGCGGTCGTTGTTTCTACCGCGAGGCGCGCATCACGCTTGATGCGCTCGACCATCGAACGGGTGCCATTGGTGCGTTGGCGCGTGAGATGCGCCGAAAGGCCGAGCTGGTCGAAGAGCGCCTGCGCATCCGTCTCGAGAATCTTCGACGCCGTCTTGCCCGAATAAAGCGCCAGGATCAGCGCGACGAGGCCCCGCACGATATGGGCATCGCTGTCGGCGCGGAACGTGAGGACAGGCTCGCACTGCCCGCTCCGGTCGACCTTGGTTTCGAGCCACACTTGGCTCGCGCAACCCAGCACCTTATTGGCGTCGGTATGGGCTTCCGGATCGAGCGGCTCGAGCATGCGGCCGAGCTCGATCACGTAGCGGTAGCGATCTTCCCACTCGTCGAGATAGCCGAAGTTTTCGATGATTTCGTCGAGGTTCATGGTCCGTCCAGCCTGCAGCGCCGGCAGATCAGAACTCGGCCTCGGCGCGGCTTTCATCCATAAGATATTCATGCCCCGCTGTCTTCTCCAGCGCCGGCCGGGCGGTTCGGCCGAAGGTCTCGGGCCGGCGCGGCGGCAAAGGCACGGCGGCGAACCGCGGCACAGGCTTAAGATGCGGCGCTTCAGCCGTCGCGCCGGTCTGGGTCGTGTCGGCGAGCTCTTGCCGCAAGGCCAATTTCGAAAGCTGCGTTGCGATGGCGAGACAGGCGGCCGGCGAAGCCGCGCAATGATCGGCAACGCGCGACGCTGCGGCGCCAAGCCAAGCTTGCGCTATCTGGCCGACAGGCTCGGCGGCGGCGACGGGGCGCGGATGATCCGGCCGATGCGGCGCCGTGCCGTCGGCCGAAGGCTGCGCAAAGATGGTGCTGAACACCACCCAAAGCCAGAAGACGCAGCGGATCAGAAAGAACATGACCGTCTCATTCAGCCGGCTGGAGTTTCAGCCGATGCGGCATCCTAAACCGCGGCGCATAAAAATCGTGCCATTATTGGTGCGAGAATTGCCCGATCCGCGTTTACCCTTTGCTGACCATGCTGCCGCGCAAGCCGGCGAAATCGGCAACCGCTTCTAAACCATAGCCCGAGAATTCGCCACGCCTCGGGCAGCGCCACCCGATCGCGATAGGCAGCGTTTGCGTTTTCATAGCGCGGCTTAGTGTTCACTTAAGACCGGCCTGCGAATCTGTTTCCACGAACGGCGAAGATTCTTTGCGCTCGCAACCGATCTCCGACCCTTCGTCCGCACCCGACGCTGTCGCGCCTTCGGGTTGCGCGAAAGCTGGAGTTCAGCGTTTGAGTTTTGCGTTCAGTATCGAGAAGCAGATTGCCTCGCTGGTGCATCCGAGCGTTCTGCCGCGCCAGGCCGAACGCCTGCGCCATGAGACTTTTATCCTGCGCCGCCTCGCGAGCTCGGTGACGGTGATGTGCCTCGCGCCTTTGTTTCTGGCGATCTATGGCGCGCCCGTCGTCTGGCATGCGCTCGTCTTCGTCTGGTGCATTGTGCCGATCGGCGCGGTGCTGTTCCTGTCGCGCAGCGGCGATCTTTTGCTGGCCCAGGCGATTTGCATCGTCAGTTTCGTTGGCGCAGCGACGACGATTGCAGCCGGTGGCGGCCCGTGGGAAGCTGCGCTCGTCTGGCTTGTTCTCGCGCCTTTCGAAGGCGTCCTGTCACAGAATTTCCGTCTCGTCCTGAGCGCCGGCGTGCTCTCGGCCTTGGCCGCGCTGGGCCTGACGATTGCCGATCGTAATGGCATCATCCATACGGGCTTTGCGACCGGCCACGCGCCGCTTCTCGTCTTGCCGGCCATTATTTATGCGACGCTGGCCGCACATGGCCTCGTCAGCTTTCAGATCGGTCGCGAAAAATCGGCGCGCTTGCGCACCGACCATTATCGCGCCGTCTATGATACGCTCGACGACCTCATCATCCATCAAGACCGCAACGGCGTCGCCGAATTCATCAGCCCGAACTGCCTGGCCTTCTGCGGCCTTCCCGCCGCCGATCTCATGGGGCGCGGCTTGTTCGAGCATATCCATGTCGCCGACCGGCCGGCCTTCTTGAAAGCGATTTCCGATGCCGCGGCGGGGCCGCACACGATCGCCGCAACCCTGCGGCTGCGCGCGCTGACCGGGCAAGGCAAGGCAGCCCAGGAGCCGAGCTTTCGCTGGGTCGAATTGCGGGCGCGCCGCTTTGCCGTCGATAGCGAAGAGACCAACGCGCGGCCCGATCGCGTCGTGTCGATCCTTCGCGACATCACTCAGTTCAAGCAGCGCGAGCAAGCTTATGAGACGGCCCGCGCGACGGCCGAGGAAGCGAATGCTTGGAAGGACAAGTTTCTCGCCAATGTCAGCCACGAGCTGCGCACGCCGCTCAACGCGATTATCGGGTTTTCGGAAATCCTCGCCGATCAGGACTTGTCGCCTCAGGAAACGGCTAAGCAGCGCGAATATGCCGCGATCATCCAGAAATCCGGCCAGCATCTGCTCGCCGTGGTGAACTCCATTCTCGACATGTCGAAGATCCAGTCGGGTGCCTTTGACCTGCGGCCGGAGCCGTTTGCTCTGCCGCCGCTGATCGATCTTTCCTGTGACATGGTGAAACTCAAAGCGACCGAAGGCGGCGTCGAACTCGTCCGCGCCTATCCGGAGAAGATCGACGACATCGTCGGCGACAAGCGCGCCTACAAGCAGATCCTGCTGAACCTGCTCTCAAACGCGATCAAATTCACGCCGCGCGGCGGCCGTGTCACGGTCAAGCTGCGCCCCGACGGCAATCACATCGTCGTCAGCGTCGCCGATACCGGGATCGGCATTGCGCCGAACGACCTTGTCAATCTTGGCTGCCCCTTCTTCCAGGCCGGCGCGTCCTACGACAGACCGTACGAGGGCACCGGCCTTGGGCTTTCGGTCGTGCGCGGCCTCGTCGGTCTGCACGGCGGCACGATCGCGATCGAAAGCGAGCTCAATCAAGGCACCTGCGTCAGCGTGCGCCTGCCGCTCGATTGCCGCCGCCTGCCCGCGAGTAAAACCGGCACGGCTAAGATCGAGACCCTGCCGCGCCGCTCGCGCAGCGACGATCCGCGCCTTTTCAGCAACGAAATGATGGTGAAGAAAATTGCGTGAAGCTCTCGCCCGTAGCGGCAATGACTTCCTCGTCACCGAACCGCGCCGTAAAAAGCCCGCGCCGCGCGCGCCCTGGCTCAGCGCGCTGATCGGCGTCATGCGCTTTCTGCGCGGCGTGGCCAATTACCCGAACCGGATCGCCGGGGCCTTGCTAGTCGGGCTCGCGGTCGCCATTGCGATCAATGCGCTTGAATTGCAGACGACGCGCCATCCTGCGCCGCTGTTCGGCCGGACCGCGCCCCTGTCGCAGGCCTTGCCCGCCGCGCCGCCGCCGATGCCAATGCAAGCGCGAAGTCAGGCGCCAAGCCAGGCATCGAGCCAGCCGTCAAGTCAGGTGTCGCATCAGACGCTAAGCCCAGCACTCGGTTCGGCACCGGCGCCTGCCGCCCCGGCGCACGTCGAGACGCCAGCCCCACCCGCCCCGACAATGCCGGCCGCACCAACCGATCCGCTCGGCCAATTCATCCGTCAGGGCGAGGCAACACCCGCGGCACGGCGCATCATTCCGCTGCCCGCCGCGCGTCCCGATCCGATCTCGCAAATTCTCCGTAAGTCCGCCGAAACGCCGGCTTCGTCACTGCAGCCGAGCCGTACCGTCTTTGCAGTACAACGGGCCTTGGTGAAGCTCGGCTACGTCCTCAAGGCGGACGGGATCGAAGGCGAGGCGACGCGCAAGGCAATCATTCAGTTCGAGACTGATCATCATCTGCCCGCGCACGGCGATCTCTCGGCAAAGCTCGTGCGTGCGCTGCGGGCGGAATCCGACATCGCCATTCCTTGAGCCGTTCGGCGCGGCCGCCAGCCGGTTTACGCCGCGCTTTCTCTGGCCTAGGTTGCGGTCCGGTCCTTGGCGAGTGAGAGGCGTACCATGAGCCTGCGTGAACCCCTGCTGAAACCGGTTCCCCTCGCGGAGCTGCGCCCGACCCAGATCACCGTCGGCCTGCGCGAGGTCAAAGAGAAGCGCAAACGCTGGAAGCAACTCGCCGACGCGAAAGGTTCGGAATTCCTCGGCAAACATATGATTCCGGTGATCCTCGGGCCGAAGGAACGCCATTACGTCATCGACCATCACCACCTCGGCTTGGCGCTGATCGAGGAGAAGGTCAAAGACATCCTCGTCAACGTCGTCGCGGACCTGCGGACGCTGCCGCAAGAGGGCTTCTGGGTTTTCCTCGACAATCGCGGCTGGATGCACCCGTTTGACGAAAACGGCGAGCGCAAGACCTATGCCGACATTCCGAAGGCGCTGACCGATCTCGTCGACGACCCGTTCCGTTCGCTCGCCGGCGAACTGCGCCGCGCCGGCGGCTATGCCAAGGACACGACGCCCTTCGCCGAATTTCTCTGGGCGGATGCGTTGCGCCGGCGGATGAAACGCAAAGCGGTCGACGCCGACTTCTCACAGGCGATCGAAAGAGCGCTTGCCTTCGCCAAAAGCAAAGATGCGGATTTCCTACCCGGCTGGTGCGGTCCTTCCGACGGGGACTGAGCTTTCGGCGCAACACACCGCCACGCTGTGCGGCAAAGCTCTTGATTTCTGGCCGCGACGCGGCAAAAGCTTCGGCTCAGCCCTATTCGGCAAGCGGCTACTTGGCGCCATATCCCGCCAGACCGGCTGCGCCCGCTATCTCCGCTGGACGTCACTATGGCCCGTCTTTGGTCTCGCCTTTTCACCGTCGCCCTTTTCAGCGCCGCGCTCGCCGGTACCGCCGCGGCTCATATCCATCACAAAAAAGCCGATCCGGTTCAGCACGGCTTCGACGGCACCTATCGGATCAAGATCACGACCACCGACGGGAACAGCAACTGCATCCGCGGTTCTTATGCCGGAACGGTGACGGTCCAGAATTTCCGCATTGTCGGGGTGAGCGATCCGGCAGCGACCGCTTCAGGCGGCATCGAGGACGACGGCACGGTGTCCGTTGCGCTTCGCAAGGCCGACCAGATCGCCAACATCGGCGGCCAGATGAAAGAGCATGGCGGCAGGGGCTTCTGGTCCTCCCCCACTGCGCAATGCGGCGGCCTGTGGCAGGCGCAACGGCAGGACTAGGCGAGCGCTATTGAACCGAAGCCGCCGGCGCGGCTGGCACCGCGGATGGGGGCGCCGGTGTGCTCCCGGCCTGCGGTGACGCGCTTTTGCCGTCCGTCGGCGCATTGCCGCCAGCCGGTATTGCGCTGGCGCCGGCCGATGGCAGCGGCGCCGCAGTCACCTGCGTATCCACCGGCCGCTGGCCGAGCACGGCCGTCACGTCCTGGTCCTGAATACGCTGACGCCCGATCTGCGCGCCGATCGAGCGCACGACATCGGGAAGATCGGCATATGCATCATGATCGATCAGCCCGTCCGACTTGCCGGACAGGTCGTAGACTTTCACGCCAAGGCGCGCCAGCGCCAGACGATCGGCCCGTTTGCGCGGGTCCAGCGCGCCGACACGCGGACGGTCGCCAGCCAAAGTCTGCGACAGCGACAACGCCCGATCATCGGCCGAAATCAGGACGGAGAAATGCGACGCATCGAGTTCCGACAATTGCGAGCGGAACACCGACAGATCGATGTCCGGCGCGGCCAGCATGACGAGGCCGAGCTTGCCGTTGAGGCTCGGACTGCCGGCAATCGCGCGCTGGCGCAGCGCTTCCATGGTGAGCCAGGTTCCCATCGAATGCGCGAGGATGTGGATGCGGCCGATGTCGGGCACCTCGCTCAGGTCTTTCAGTAGGTTGGCGAGCGAGTCGCGCGAGGCGGTGGCGGCCTCCCGCGCCGCCTCGTAATCGAAGATGCTGTTGGTCGCAGGCCAGGTGAAGAGGACCGGAATGCCGCCGAAGCGGCCGTCCGTGACGATCTGCGCGAGCCGGAAGCGCGCGGCATCGAGGCTCGTATTGAAGCCATGGACATAGAGCAGCACGTCGCGGTTCGAGCCGATGCGGCCGGAGATATTGGTCGCGAGTTGGTTGCGGAAATCATCCTCGCTCATCTCATGCGTACTGACGACCATGATGTGATGCTGCGGATCGGGCGCGCCGAAGGCGGGACGTTCGATCTGGCCTGGATGGTGATCCGGCGGGACGCTCAAAATCTGCAGCGAATAGGCCGGGCCGTCGGGCCGCATCTCATCGCCGCCGTGTCCCTCCTGGCGGGTCGAACAGACGAAGGTGAGGATGGAATGCGGCGCGTCGGCATTCGCCATCATCTCAGTCATTGCCGTCGTCGAGCCGCAGCTGGAGACGAGGCTCGCCAGCAGCAACCCCGCCACAAACGGAAAAAACCTGCGGCACAGCGGTGCCCGCGGAAAGGCCAACATTGAAAATCCCACGCCGGGCATTGGGCCGCGCGTGAATGACGCCAAAAGGTGACGACAATGGGACGCAGCCGCCGGAAAGAATGAGACCCGCCAAGCTTTTGCCGGTTTCTTGCTGCGCCCGGCAAGAAGACTAGATTAAGGTTGTGATCCGCAACTCGCTCCGCATGACCTTCCGCGCCAACATCCGCATCGCCACCTCGATCCGCGAGATCGACGCAGCCCTTTGGGATGCCTGCGCCAACCCGGCGGTGCCCGAGGTTGACGCCGGAGATCAGGACGAGCCATTCAACCCGTTCATTTCACATGCTTTTCTTTCGGCGCTGGAGGAGTCCGGGTCGGTCGGGCGCAAGACCGGCTGGACGCCGACCCATGTCATCGTGGAAGATGAAAAAGATCGCATCCTTGCGGCCGCGCCGACCTATCTCAAAGCCCATTCGATGGGCGAATATGTCTTCGACCATGCCTGGGCCGATGCGTATGAGCGCGCCGGCCTCGACTATTATCCCAAGCTTCAGGTCGCCGTGCCGTTCACGCCGGCGACCGGACGCCGACTGCTTGTTTCGCCCGAGGGCGGCACCGAAGCGCAGGCGGCGCTGATCCTCGGTCTGCGCAAATGGCGCGAAGAGACAACGGCATCGTCGATCCATGTGACCTTTCCGACCGAGGCCGAATGGCACGCGCTCGGCAAGGCCGGTTTCCTGCGGCGGACAGGCCAACAGTTTCATTTCGTCAACAAGCCGTATCGTGACTTCGACGATTTCCTTTCCAGCCTCGCCTCGCGCAAGCGCAAGATGATCCGCCGCGAGCGCAACGACGCGCTGGCCGGCGGCATCAGCATCGAGCCCTTGACCGGCCGCGACATCGGCGAAGCGCATTGGGATGCCTTCTTCCGGTTTTACATGGATACCGGCTCGCGCAAATGGGGGCGGCCTTATCTCAACCGCCGCTTTTTCAGCGAGATCGGCGCGCGTCTTTCACAGCATATCCTGCTCGTCATGGCGAAACGGAACGGGCGCTACATCGCCGGGGCTTTGAATCTCATCGGCAGGGACGCGCTCTACGGCCGCTATTGGGGCGCCATCGAAGAGCATCTGTTTCTGCATTTCGAAGTCTGCTATTATCAAGCGATCGACTATGCTATCGCGCACAGATTGAAGCGCGTCGAAGCCGGCGCGCAAGGCGAGCATAAGCTTGCGCGCGGCTATGCCGCCGTTCCGACGTATTCCGCGCATCACATAGCGGATACGCGCTTTGCGACGGCGATCGATGATTACCTCGCCCGAGAACGGGTCGCCATCGACGAACAACTGGCCGAGTACGCGGAGCTTGCTCCTTTCAAGAAGAGCTGATTCTCCAGGTACTTAAAGAGAATCCCGCGGCGCAAACTTCATCGCATGCGGATCTTGCCTGTCCGGAAATGGCGTTTCCGTCGTTGGAAAGGCTAATTTTCGAATCTTGCGCGACCGCCTTTTCGCCGCGCCTTGCCTTGACTATCGTGGCGCCGCAACAAAGAGGAAAGTCATGGCGCACGCCTACGACAACCACAACGTTTTCGCGAGAATTCTCCGCGGCGAGATTCCTTGTTACAAAGTCTACGAAGACGAGATTGCGCTGGCATTTTTGGACATTATGCCGCGCATCGACGGCCATACTTTAGTCATTCCCAAATTTCCGGCGCGCACATTGCTCGACGCCGATCCCGATAAGCTTGGCGAACTGATCAAACGCGTCCAGAAGGTCGCAATCGGCGTCAAGAACAGTCTTGGCGCGGAAGGCCTCACCCTGCTGCAATCCAACGAAAGCGCGGGCGGACAGGTGATCTTCCATCTACATTTCCACATCATGCCGCGCTGGGAGGGGATTGAATTGAAACCCCCGGCAAGCGCGATGGAAGGGCCTGACGTGCTGGAGAAATTCCAAGCGAAGATCGCCGAAGCACTGCGATAGGAAGCACCGCGATAGAAGGACAGGAAATGAGAAAGGGCGGCCGAAGCCGCCCTTTTTGTCCGCGCCTCAAGCTTTGTCTCAGCCTTGCAGCGGCACGTTCGGTACGATGCCGGAGGGCTTCGTATCGCCCTCGGACGTCGTCTCGTCCGAACCCTCGTCTTCAGTGGCTTCGCTCTCATCCGGCACGTCGTCGTTCGGCTCGCCTTCCGGGCCGCCGTCGTCATCGTCGCCCTTGAGCTTGCGCGCCCGGGCGCGGCGCACTTCCGGCTCCGGCCGCACCCGCTTCTTGCTCGCCTCGACAATGTCCTTCTCCGGCCGCGGCAAAACCGGACCCTCGGGGAAGACGAAGCCGAGCTTTTTGCTTCCGTCCTCCGCGGCGACGACCACGACGCGCACATTGCCGCCGTTCTTCAAGCGACCGAACAGCACTTCGTCGGCAAGCGGCGTCTTGATCGTCTGCTGGATGATGCGCGCCATCGGCCGCGCGCCCATCTGTTCATCATAGCCGTTCTCGACCAGCCAATTGCGCGCCTCGTCGGTCAGCTCGATCGTGACGTTGCGCTCGGCGAGCTGCGCGTCGAGCTGCATGATGAACTTGTCGACGACCTTCGCGACCACTTCCGTCGGCAAATGTCCGAAAGTCACGACCGCGTCGAGCCGGTTGCGGAACTCGGGTGCGAACATGCGATTGATCGCCTCCGTATCCTCGCCTTCGCGCTTGGCGCGGGTGAAGCCATAGGCTTCACGCTGCATGTCGGCGGCGCCGGCATTGGTCGTCATGATCAGGATGACATTGCGGAAATCGATCTGCTTGCCGTTATGATCGGTCAGCTTGCCGTGATCCATCACCTGCAACAGGATATTGTAGAGATCCGGATGCGCCTTCTCGATTTCGTCGAGCAGCAGCACGCTGTGCGGGTGCTGGTCGATCGCATCGGTCAAGAGCCCGCCCTGATCGAAGCCGACATAACCGGGAGGCGCGCCGATCAAGCGCGACACCGTATGGCGCTCCATATATTCCGACATATCGAAACGGATCAGCTCGACGCCGAGCGCCGTTGCAAGCTGGCGCGCGACCTCGGTTTTGCCGACGCCGGTCGGTCCGGAGAACAGGTACGAGCCGATCGGCTTCTCGCCGTCGCGAAGGCCGGCGCGGGCGAGCTTGATCGCCGAGGTCAGCGCCTGGATGGCCTTGTTCTGGCCATAGACCACGCGCTCGAGCGTTTCCGTCAGGTGTTCGAGCACCTCGGCATCGTCCTTCGACACGGTCTTCGGCGGAATCCGCGCCATGGTCGCGATCGTCGTCTCGATCTCCTTGATGCCGATCGTCTTCTTACGCTTGGCCTCGGGCACGAGCATCTGGCTCGCGCCGGTCTCGTCGATGACGTCGATCGCCTTGTCCGGCAGCTTGCGGTCATGGATGTAGCGCGCCGAGAGTTCGACCGCCGCCTTCACCGCCTCGTTGGTGTAGCGGACCTTATGGTAGTCCTCGAAATAGGGTTTCAAGCCCTTCATGATCTCGATCGCGTCTTCGACCGACGGCTCGTTGACGTCGATCTTCTGGAAACGGCGCACGAGCGCCCGGTCTTTCTCGAAATACTGCCGGTATTCCTTGTACGTCGTCGAACCGATGCAGCGCAGCGTGCCTTGCGCCAAAGCCGGCTTCAACAGGTTCGAGGCATCCATCGCGCCGCCGGAGGTCGCGCCAGCGCCGATGACGGTATGAATCTCGTCGATGAAGAGAATCGCCTTCTTGTGATTTTCGATCTCCTTCATCACCTGCTTCAGGCGCTCTTCGAAATCGCCGCGATAGCGCGTGCCGGCGAGCAATGTCCCCATGTCGAGAGCAAAGACGGTCGCATCGGCCAGAACTTCGGGCACTTCGTTCTTGACGATCTTGCGCGCCAGGCCTTCGGCGATCGCCGTCTTGCCGACACCCGGATCGCCGACGAGCAGCGGGTTGTTCTTGTGGCGGCGGCAGAGCACTTGGATCGTGCGCAGCACCTCCGCCTCGCGGCCGATCAGCGGATCGATACGGCCCTCTTTGGCCTTGCGGTTGAGGTTGACGCAATAGGCCTCGAGCGCGCCTTCCTTCTTCTTCGACTCGCCGTTCTCTTTGTCCTTCCCGTCGCGGCCGTCATCGTCCTCGGCTCCGCGCGGCGTCTTCGAGGAATCGGACATGCCGGGCCTCTTTGCAATACCGTGGCTGATGTAGTTTACCGCATCGTAGCGGGTCATATCCTGCTCTTGCAGGAAATAGGCGGCATGGCTCTCGCGCTCGGCGAAAATGGCAACGAGCACATTGGCGCCCGTGACCTCTTCGCGGCCCGAGGATTGAACGTGAATGACAGCGCGCTGGATGACGCGCTGGAAGCCGGCGGTCGGCTTGGCGTCTTCGCGGCCGTCGCTGACGAGATTGTCGAGCTCTTGGTCGATATAATCGCGCAGATTTTTGCGCAGTACTTCGAGATCGACCGAGCAGGCCCGCAAGACCGCCGCCGCATCGCTATCCTCGGTGAGACTCAAGAGAAGATGCTCGAGCGTCGCATATTCGTGATGGCGCTCATTGGCGACGGCGAGAGCACGGTGAAGAGTCTGTTCGAGATTACGCGAAAAAGACGGCATGACGGCTCCGATCTCTATTTCTTTTCCATGATGCATTGCAGCGGATGCTGGTGCTTCCTGGCGTAGTCCATCACTTGGGTGACCTTCGTCTCAGCGACTTCGTAAGTGAAAACACCGCATTCGCCGACGCCATGCTGGTGGACATGGAGCATGATGCGCGTCGCCTCTTCCGGCCCTTTGTTGAAATATTTGCGCAGAACGACGACGACGAATTCCATCGGCGTGTAGTCGTCGTTGAGCAGCAGAACGCGATACATATTCGGACGTCGCGTCTGCGGTTTGGCACGTGTGATAACCGCGGTGCCACTTCCCGGTCCGGGGTCACCGCCTTTTTGTGCATCTTTGGCTGCCCGTAGCGGCATGCCCTCGCCTCCTGTCGCGCCAACTGGCACGGAGCCGCCGGAAGCTTCCCGACCGGCACCTCCGGTCAACGCATGATCATAACTCCGGTTCGCGGCGCTCGCCTAGGCGAAAACTGCGCCGCGATTGCCACTCTCAGCAATTATCTTGCCGACCTAGGCAAGATAGAGACAAAACGCGGCGATTCCAGAATAGCGCTGTCATTGCCGAGACAATTTATTTCGCTTTCGTGGCGATTCGGCAATTTTTACTCCGCAAATAAATTTTACGGCGCAACAAAAAAGGCTCGACATATGCCGAGCCTTGAACGCCCTTCCATGGGCATTTCGAAATGCAGCCCCGCGCGACACTCAGGGGGCGGCCGACGCGCACCGCCCGTGCGTCTGCGATTGAGCGACGCCCGACGCGACGCCCTTACTTGACGCCCTTACTTGGCGATCGGCGTCACGCTGCTGGCGACCGACTGAGCCTTGGCAATCGCGCTCTCGACCGGCTTGAACGCTTCCTTGGCGAGATTGGCGTAGAGCTCGCCGATCTTGGTCGTCTGGGCAACAAAACCCTCATAAGCGACCTTGGCATATTCGGATTGGATCTGGATCGCATTGTCGAGCGACTTGGCGCCGACCAGCTTCTCCAGATAGGCCGAGCTCGTCTCGAGCGAGCGCTTGGAATAATCGGTCGCTTCGGCCGCAATCGACTGGAAACCCTTGGCGAGGGACGCCGCCACCGAGCTCACCGCTTCGAGCTGTTCTTTGCCGAACTTTTGGAAGTCCTCAAAATTCGTCGCCATCTTTTGCTCCTTTGACTGACGCATATTGCAGCATTCCAAGCCAAAGGGGCTTCGCGTCGACTAAGCCCCGGCCCACAGCACCCGTATAGTGCGTCGCACAAATTGTGTCAAGATTTTTTTGCATCGCAGCATAACGATTCTCATCCTGGCACGCCAAATTGGAATTGTCTCGGCCGCCTTAACCCGCGGGTAACCGGAACATTTTAGCCTTATTCGACTGTTTGACAGGCCGGATCGGGCTCTTCTCGGCGGCCGAAGTCCTTGATGATAAAGGAATAGACGCGTGATGTTCGAGCGTGGCCTGGCGGGTCGTGGGCGCTCCGTGATCCTGATAAGTTTCGTCGCGTCGCTGCTGCCGGCGCTCGCCAGTCCGGCCGCGGCCCATCATCGCCACCATGGCTGGCATGTGGCCCATCATGTCCGGCACGCGCATTACCGCCTCGCCTTCCATCGCCGCCATTCCGGACGCCTTGCCGAGCGCGTCGCGGAAAGGACGGGATCATCGCGGCTGGCCGAAATCGTCGTCGACAGCAATTCCGGCCGCGTTCTCTACGCGCAGAATGAGAACGATCTCCGCCATCCGGCATCGATCACCAAAGTGATGACGCTCTATTTGCTCTTCAAGGAGCTCGACCGCGGGCGGCTGCACCTCAATTCGCGGCTCACGATCTCGGCGCATGCCGCAGCGCAGGCGCCGACGAAGCTCGGTCTGCGGCCAGGCCAGACGATCGACGTCGATGATGCGATCAAAGCCGTCGTCACCAAATCGGCCAACGACATTGCCGTCGCGATCGCTGAAGCCATCGGCGGGAGCGAAGAAAATTTCTGCGCCATGATGACCCGCGAAGCGCATGCGCTCGGCATGATGCACACGCATTATGCCGATGCCTCGGGCCTGCCGAACGACGCGCAGATCACGACCGCCGCGGATCTGGCCATCCTCGGCCGCGCCATTCAGGAGCGCTTCCCCCGCTATTATCATTATTTCTCGCTGGAAGAATTCGCCTATCACGGCCAGCGCATCCGCAACCATAATCACCTCCTCGGCCGCATTCCCGGCATGGACGGCATCAAAACCGGCTATACTCGCGCCTCCGGCTTCAACCTGCTGACTTCGGTGCACTACCGCGGCCGGGCGATCATCGCCGTCATCATCGGCGGCGCGACGGCGGCAAGCCGCGATCGCGCCATGGCCGCGCTCATCGGCCGCGAAATCAACGAAGCCTCGATCCGCCGCACTGCGCCGATGATCGCCGAGGTCGCGGAAGAGCGCGACACCCGTGCAGTGCGCGAAACCGCTTTGCACGAAAGCTCCGAGCGCGAAGCCGGGCCGGCGCCCGCCTCCTGGGCTGCCAAAGCGGAAGCGCTCGGCACCCCCGACGCCAACGATGTGCCCTTGCCGATCGCCCGGCCGCGCCCGGCCTATATTGCCAGTACGCCAGCCTCGAGCGACGACGTGACCACCGGCAGCGTCCATCGCGTTGCTTTCGATGGCTCGACCGAGCGGCCGGAAGCCTCGACGGCGACGCCTTCGAACCTGCATTGGGTCGTGGGTCCGGCGCCGGCTAAAATTGCCAATGCTGCCCCGGCGATCAGCGCCAGCGACCTCGCCGCCGCGGGCATCACCGTCAAGCCGACAGCCCATAAAGACGATGCGGAGAATGCGCCGCGCGCGCTGCCGCAGGGCTGGGTCATCCAGATCGGCGCGACCGACGATGCGGCGAAGGCCGCGGCGCTGCTTGCCCGCGCCAAGGCGCGCGGCCTCAGAACACTCGATGACGCGCAGGCTTTCACCCAAAAGGTACAGAAGGGCGATGCGACGCTCTATCGCGCGCGTTTTGCCGGCCTCGATGCCGACGACGCGCAAGCCGCTTGCCGCAGTTTGAAAAGATCCGGTTTCGCCTGCTTTGCAATGAAGAATTAGGGGAACGATTTTATCATCGTCCGCGACTGAAATCGTTTCGCGTTTCGCGTAGGAGTTAGTGGTGTCTGCGCATCAAAACGTCCTTGGCCTCGTTGACACGAGCGGCAAGATCCGTCGATCCCCCGTGGTCGGGATGCAGCTTCTTTATCAAGGACCGGTGCGAGCGCATGACGTCGTCGCGCGTCGCCCCTTTTTGAAGGCCCAGGACCTCATAAGCCTCATCCTCGGACATTATGCCCGGCCTGGCGCCCGCCTGCGCACGACGGCGCCGCGCGTCCGCACTCTCGTTTCGTGCCGCACGCCATCCGGGAAACCGGCGGTCCAGATAAGCCTCTAGCAGTCGTGCCCCGTCCGGATCGTCGCGCAAGCAGAGCGCGTGCAGCGCCTCGCATTGTTCGCGCGTCATATGAGCAAGCGACTTGCCTTCATCCGGGCCGGCCAAAACCGTGCCGCTAATCGTGCCGGAGATGTGGTCAACCTCCATCTCCACGACGGCCGAGCGCAGCCGCGACGTCGCTCCAGCGCCGAAGCCAAAACGGCCGCGCCGCGATCTCGCCGCGCTGACGAGAAGCCAGACGCCGATCGCGGCGAGAACGGCGGCCCCATCGGCGCTGCCGCGCAGAAGCGCAAACCCGGCGAGGAGCAGCACGATCAGGCTGCCGAAGCGCCGCAACGCCTGCGCAAGCGCGGCCGGATTGGCGCGGCTGAAGGCCCGCAACCCGTAAAGCGCCAGATAGAAGACCAAAAAACCCGCGAGAATATAAGGCATCCGCCCTGCCTGTTTGCATCCCTGTCTAAATTCCTACGCGCGCGCGTCGCGGGCAAGCGGCTTTACGCTGCTCGCAGGCATTTTATCGACGGCGCCCTGTCACAATAAGCCGAGCGCAGCGAGCTCGATGCGCAGGCTCTCCGGCATCTCGCCGGCGTCTTGGCTCGCCAAATCCGGCGGGCAATCCTTGGGCTGCAGATAGCGCCACCCCTGGAAGGCGCGAAACGGCCGCGGCATCACCCGCACGATCGTCGCGTCAAGGACCAGGCAGCAGCGGCCAATCCCGTCGCCATCGGTAAAGGGCTCGATCGCACTTAGGGCCTGGCGCGCAGCGATCTGGCCCTTGATGACCCAGTAGAGCGAGCCGCCGTCGAGCAAATCCTCGCTGCGCCGCGGCACCATGCGCGTCACGTGAAAGGGCGGCTTGCGCCGGGTTGCCTGAAAGGCCTCGAGGTCGGCGATCGTATCCGCGCCTACGCAAAGCTTGAGCAGATGAAGGGTCATGGCCGCAATATGACGGCGCCGCTCTGTCCGTGCTAGAAGCGGGGATGGACTATCGCAAGAAATTCATCGTCGCCACGGACGAAAAGCTGCGCCTCGCCGACATCGACCCGGACGATACGCAGGATCAAGGCTCGGACTCTGAGGCCGCGGACCTGACCGAACAGTACCGGCAAAAGCTCGCCGACATGCAAACCCTGCTTTATGCCGAGAACAAGCGGGCCTTGCTCATCGTGCTCCAGGCCATGGATGCCGGCGGCAAGGATGGGACCATATCGCATGTCATGCGGGCGATGAACCCGCAGGGCGTCAGCGTCTCGCGGTTCGAGGCGCCGACGCCGGAAGAGCGGGCGCACGATTTTCTGTGGCGCATTCACAGTAAAGTGCCGCGGCTGAGCCAGGTCGGCGTGTTCAATCGCTCGCATTACGAAGACGTGCTGATCAGCCGCGTCCATAAGGCGATCGACAAGGCAACCTGCAAATCACGCTACGCCCAGATTCGCGATTTCGAGGCCGAGCTTCTCGACAACGGCACGCATATTCTCAAATTCTTCCTGCATATCAGCAAGGAAGAGCAACTTGCCCGCTTCGCTCAAAGGCTCGAAGACCCGCACCGCAATTGGAAGATCAGCGAGGCGGATTATAAAGAGCGTGCGTTCTGGGATGACTATATGGATGCCTATGAGGAGGCGATGGGGGCGACGAGCACCAAGCACGCACCCTGGTTCGTCATCCCGTCAAACCACAAATGGTTTCGCAATCTGGCGATCTCGCAGATCGTCGCCGAAACGATGGCCGATTTCGGCATGAAATATCCGAAGCCCAGCGTCGATCTCGCCAAGATCCGCCGCGAGTACCATGCCGCCGCTGTCGCGGAAGCGAATGGGAAGAAGAAAAAGCTCAAAGGCTAGCCGCCGCGCGGCTCTCAAGCCCGCTGGTAGCGCGGCCCGGTGATGCTTGCGAGCAAGACGGCGAGCACGCCGGTCAGGAAAATTCCGTCGAAGGTCCCTGCCCCGCCGATCGAGGCGACGGGCGCGCCGAGGGTGGCGACCTTGCTGAGATTGGACAGATCGGCGCCGATCAGCACGCCAAGACTGCCGCTGACATAGGCGAGCGGGCCGGCATAGCGGCGCGACAGCAGCACCGCGACGACGGCGGTCACGATCGGCGGCACGAAGATCGGCAGAGCGATGCCGACGCCATGCACGGGCGTCGCCATTTGATGGGTGATGATGGCGACGATTGCCGTGCCGATCGCGCCCAGCACCCAAAGATCGTATTTCGTCAGGATGTAAAGCGACAGAAGAACCGGAATGACGCAGCCGCCGACGTTGACGGCAACGACCGTACCCTGCCATTCGGCCACCGGCACGATATAATGCACACCGAAGAAATCGACCTCCTGGTCCGAAACGACCGGACGGCCGTGCAGCCAGAACAGAGGAATGTTGACATAGCTGCCCGCCAGTGAGGCGAAGAGCATGAACAAGGCTGCCGGGGAACTGATTCCCGCGCGGGTGTAGGCGAACATCAGGGCGCGGACTTCGACCCAGATGACGAGCAGAACGAAAATGCCGCCGAGGAGGATGAAGAACGGCAGCGACAACGGCCAATAATGCATCATCGTCCGTCTCCCCTGCCGCGCGGGCGCTGCAACCGTGCTGGATGAACCGGAAAGCGGTCCGCTTTCCGGCCCGATGTCCTAAGCCACTTCGTATTTGGCGATGCGCCAGCTTTCCGCCGCCGCGCCCTTCTGCCAATCCTGATAGGCCGGCAGCGCCATCACAAGATCCATATAAGCGCGGCTTTCGGCGCTCACCGGCACGTCGTAGACATGAAGCCGGTTGACGACCGGTGCGAACATCGCATCGGCGGCACAGAAGCCGCCGAAGAGGAAGTCGCCGCCGGTGCCGAACCTTTCGCGCGCATCCGACCATGCGGCCTCGATCCGCACCACGTCGGCAACGACCTCCGGCGTCAGATCGCGGCGTTTCGCGGCGCGGCGCATATTCATCGGCAGATGCGTGCGCAGCGCTTGGAAGCCCGAATGCATTTCCGCGGAAAGCGAACGCGCCACTGCGCGCGCCGCCTTCTCGCGCGGCCAGATCGGCAAATCCGGAAATTGCTCGGCCAGATATTCGATGATCGCAAGCGAATCCCAGACCGTAAGATCGCCATCGAGCAACGCCGGGCAGCGCGCCGATGGCGAATAGTTCAGGATGTCGGTCCGCGTCGTCTCCTGGCCGAGGCCGATCACGATCTCATCAAACGGAATCGCGAAATGCCGCATCAGGATGAACGGGCGCAGCGACCAGGAAGAATAAGCCTTATTGGCAAGGACGAGCGTGAACGACAAACGAGGCCTCGTGCGATGTTCAGGGATTTTGCCCGAGAGCCTTGAGCTCAGCGACGGCGGCGGTCTTCTCGTCCACCGAATTGAAGCAGACATCGACCGCGTGATTGAACAATTCGATCGCCTCGTTCTTGTCGCCTTCGCTGAGCGACAGTTCGCCGGCATAGAAGCCGACATCGCACATCCGCGCCTTCGAGACTTTGATATCGACATGTTGCGCCGCCATGACGACGTCATGCGGCGTCATCTGCCCCTCGTAGAGCAGCAGCAAAGGCGCGGGCCACGCCGTCATGTTCAATTGCGTCGAGGCCTTGGCAAGATCGGGCGAAGCCTTGGCGCCGAGGCGGCGCTTCGTCAGTTCAAGCCAGAGCTGCGAATAGGCATCGCCCGGATCGAGCGCGACCGCCTGCCGGAAATCCGCCTCGGCCTTGTCCTTGGCGCCACTCAGAAATTGCGCGATGCCCCGCCCCTTGTAAGAGAGTGCGTGCTTCGCATCGAGCTTGATCGCCTGATCATACGTCGCGATCGCCTTGGCGTAATCGGTCTTCGCCAGATAGGCCTTGCCGAGATTGTTGTAGGCATGGACATAGCCGGGCTCGAGAGCGGTGGCCTCGGTCCAGGCCTTGATCGCATTGTCGAGATCGTTTTTGGCGTAATAGCCGATGCCAAGAAGGAAGGCGGCGACGGCGCGGTCATGCGTGTCGACCGTCTTATCGTCGGCAATTTTGCTGCAACCGCTGATTGTCAGATTGGCGTCGCCTTGCTGCTGGCAATGCTGGACATCGAGCGGATCGACCGCAAAGGCCGGCGCCGTTGAAAACGCGAGCGGGATAAGCGCCACCAACCAACGAAAACGCATGAGACTTCCTTCCCCTATGGCGCCGCGGGCCGGCCGCGGCTTGTTGTGTTTCAGCTTGAAAATCAAGGCGGATTTATTGGCTTACGCCGCGCTGCGCAAGTTGCTTTTCGGCCATGTTTAGGGCGCCGGAAACCAGGCATCGGTTTTGCCGGTCAGATGATAGGCGGCAAGTCCAATCCATTCGTGCAGCGCATATTGGAACATAACAAGCCCGGCCGTGCCGAGGTTGAGCCACGAATAGTCGCGGGTGTCCCCCAGCGTCATATAGTCGGTTGGATAGGCAATGACGTGGTAGCCGAGCTTGCGGAAAACCCCCATCGCGCGGGGAATATGCCAAGCCGCAGTGACGATAAGGAACGTCTCCTGCGGCTTCGGCCCGATCAGCGCCCGGGTGAAGAGTGCATTTTCCCAGGTGTTGCGCGACTTCGTCTCGAACGTCATGCGCGCCGGATCGATGCCCAATTCGGTCCAGAGTTCGCGCACCCCGGCCGCCTCGTCGGCGCCGCTCGGGTGCAGGCTCGACGAGCCGCCGGTGAAAATGAGCCGCGAGGTCGGGAAGCGGCGGGCGAGGACCGCCCCTTCGGTCACCCGGCCGCCGAGCGCCATCAAGACCGGCTCGTGCCGCGATTGGGTGAGATCTTCGTCGAGCGCGCCGCCCAGGACGATGATTCCCGCCGGTGCAGGCATGTTCGCGGCAGGGAGCGGAAAACGGTCCTCGATCGGCCGCAACAGGGATGGGCCGAGCGGCGAAAAACTCACGATCCCGAACAGCAAGAGCGACGCGATGCACAGGCGGCGCCCCAGGCGGGGCCGCGGGCTGAAGCTCAACAGCACGCCGACCAAACCCAAAATCAGCAGAAAATTGAACGGCTCGACGAGCGCCCAGAGCAATTTCGAGATGACGAAAAACATGGCGCTCCCGCGGGCCGAACGTCCTAGCCCTGTTCAGGCCCCGGTTCATCTAGCGCGGAATCCTCGGGCTCGTCATCCGGCCGCACCGGCACGGCATAGGCGCCGCTCAACCAGCGATGCAGGTCGATATCGGCGCAACGGCGCGAGCAAAACGGCCGCTCGGCCTCGCTTGCGGGTTTGCCGCAAATCGGGCACCGGCGCGCTTTCCTCGATTGGCCCTGGTCTTCGGCCTTCTGCTGCATGGCACGCGGTCACTCAAACGCGATTGAGCCAGAAGAAATGGGCCGGGAACCCTTCGCCGGCAAGCAAGGACAGGCTCTCATAGAGCGGCAGGCCGACGACCCCGGTATAGGAGCCGACGAGCTTGACGACGAAGGCCCCCGCCAGCCCCTGGATGGCGTAGCCGCCGGCCTTGCCGCGCCATTCGCCCGAGGCAAGGTAGGCCTCGATCTCATCCGAGGAAAGCCGTTTGAAGCGCACCCGCGTTTCGACCAGGCGGCGGCGCCGGCCGCCCTTCGGCGTGATCAGCGTGATGGCGGTATAGACGCGATGCACGCGGCCCGAAAGCAGTCGCAGGCATTGCGCCGCCTCGTCCACCACTTCGCATTTGGGGAGGATGCGGCGTCCGACCGCGACCACCGTATCGGCGGCGAGCAGAAAGGCGCCTTCGAGTTCCGGCTGCTTCGCGGCGGTTTTCGCGGCAGCCTCGGCCTTTTCGGCGGCAAGCCGTACGGCCAGGGCGCGTGGCAGCTCACCGCGATTGGGCGCTTCGTCAAGATCGGCGGGGATCAAGGCGTCGGGGTCGAGCCCGATCTGCTGCAGGAGTTCGAGCCGGCGCGCCGAGGCTGAAGCCAGGATCAGCTTGGGCCGCCAGGGTTTGCTTTCGCCGCTCACGGCCGCCGCCCGGATTATTTGAAGCGATAGGTGATGCGACCCTTGGTGAGGTCGTAAGGGGTCATTTCGACAAGGACCTTGTCGCCGGTCAAGACGCGAATGCGGTTCTTGCGCATCTTGCCCGCCGTGTGAGCGATGATCTCGTGGTCGTTCTCGAGCTTGACCCGGAAGGTCGCATTCGGGAGCAATTCGACGATAACGCCTGGAAACTCAAGTAATTCTTCTTTCGACATTTGATTCCTTCTGCTGAAGTCCGCCGCCGCGGCTTCACGATGCCAGGCGGCGCGGACCCTAATCGAGAACGGCTGATTTGTGAACTGCCGCGGTCGCTCTGTACACTTAGGCTTTGGCCGCGTCCTGCGCCAGGAAGGCCCGATATTTGAGCACCGCAAAGGGAATGGTCGCGAGATAAAGCAGGCTGGCGGCGGCCAAGACTTCCATGGGGAACGTCGCAAGCAGCAAGACCACGGCGGCGATGGCGAACAGGACGACGATCACGTATTCGCTCGGCACGCGGCCGATCTTCTTCACCGAGAAATGCGGAATCCGGCTCGCCATCAGGAATGCGACGAACAGCACATAGGCAATCTCGAAGGGCGCTAGGGCGCGTGTCGGCGGCAGGCCCAGAAATGAAAAATTGAGATAGAGCGGCAAGAGCCCGAGGATGGCGCCGGCCGGCGCCGGCATGCCGGTGAAAAAATGCCGCTCCCAGGCCGGCCGGTCCGGCGCGTCGAGCGAGACGTTGAAACGGGCGAGCCGCAGCGCGCAGGCGATGGCGAAGACGAGCGCCGCGAACCAGCCGAGGCTCTTCATCTGATGCAGGTTCCAAAGATAGAGGATGAGCCCCGGCGCAACGCCGAAATCGACGAAGTCGGCGAGCGAATCGAGCTCCGCCCCGAATCGCGTGGCGCCGCGCAGCGCCCGCGCCAGGCGGCCGTCGAGGCCATCGAGCACCGCGGCGATGATGACGACGAGAACGGCGATCTGGAACTGTCCTTCGATAGCGAAGCGGATGCCCGTCAGCCCCATCGACAAGGCAAGCAGCGTGACGAGATTGGGCAGGATGATGCGCAGCGGCACAGGCCCGATCCGGCGGCCGCGCACGAGGCCGAGCCGGCGCTCGCCGGGGTGCGGACGGTCGGGCTGCGCCTCCGCATGAACGGAAAATCTTCGCGGCAAAGGATCGCTCATCGGCCCTTCATAGAGCAAAGCGCGGGCGAGAGAAACGCGCTTGGCTTTTCAGCCGGTCCTGAAAAGCCGCGCCAGCTGGACCGCGTCGAAATCGGCCAGGATCGTCTCACCGGCGATGGCGCGCATCCCCGTCGCCACCAAAACCCGTGCGCCGTGCGGCAGATAGACGTCGACACGCGAGCCGAAACGGATCAGGCCGAAGCGCTCCCCGGCATCGACGCTGTCGCCTTGCGAAACGAAGCAGACGATCCGCCGCGCGATCAGGCCCGCGATCTGAACGACGCCGATGCGTCCGGCCGATGTGTCGATCACGAGCCCATTGCGCTCATTGTCCTCGCTCGCCTTGTCGAGATCGGCGTTGATGAAAAGGCCGGGCCGATAGGCGATCTTGGCGATGCGTCCGTTCATCGGCGCGCGGTTCACATGCACATCGAAGACCGACATGAAGACCGAGATGCGCAGCATCGGCTCGGGGCCGAGCCCCAATTCCGGCGGCGGCACGGCTGGCCCGACCGCCGAAATCATGCCGTCTGCCGGCGAGACGACGATATCCTCCGCCAGCGGCGTCACGCGGACCGGATCGCGGAAAAAATAGGCGCACCAGATCGTCAGCACCAGGCCGATCCAAAACAAAGGATCGAAAATCCAGCCCGCGACCAATGTGATCACCGCGAAAATCGCGATGAAAATATAGCCTTCGGGATGGATCGGCGGGATCTGCTTGCGGATCGAATCGAGGACGCTCATGGGCTGAAGTCTCGTGATGAAGGGGCGCCGCAACGACTTATCCCAGCGCGACGTCTTCGTCATCCTCGGCGTAGGAGCGAGGCTCGATCTCGGCCGTTACGCCGGCGTGCAGTAAAGCGTGCTCCTCTTCGGCGGCGCGGCGCAACACCTCCTCGGCGCGGCGCACCTCGTTCTGCCGGTTCCACATTGCAGCATAGATGCCGCCTTGCGCCAGCAGCGCGGCATGCGCGCCGCGCTCGACGATGCGGCCCTGGTCGAGCACCAGAATCTCGTCGGCATTCACCACCGTCGAAAGCCGATGCGCGATGACGAGCGTGGTGCGGCCCTTCGAGACACGATCGAGCGCGTCCTGAATCTCGCGTTCCGTGAAGCTATCGAGCGCCGAGGTCGCCTCGTCGAGGACGAGGATCGGC
>NZ_CANSHK010000040.1:0-30183 GCF_947646745.1 uncultured Methylovirgula sp.
GGCCGGCGCCCTGCGCCTCGGGCCGCGCCGCGAGCACCGCGTCGAGCCGCCGCCCGGCGTCTTCGGCCGCAATGGGAAAGGCAAATTTTTCGGCGCCAATGTCCTCGAAGTCCGTCAAGCCTGTGTTCATATCTCGTGCTGTTTGGTCCGGCGCCGGCGCCGTCTCATCGTTTTTGGGCGACGCGCGAACATGCTTTAATCAAAATATCTTATCGACGAAGCCATCGCCAATGTCCAAGGCCGAACCCCAAACCTCGCTGTCGCGGCTTTACTTCCGCGCTCTGGGCCTGCTCGGCAACGAGACTCATGTGGCGATCTTTTTGGCGCTTGCCAATTTCGCCCTCGCCGCGGCGCAATTCGCCGAACCCGTCCTCTTCGGCCGCATCATCGACCGGATGAATAGCGGCGAGGCCCTGCACCAGAGCCCCGGCATCCACGCGCTGGCGCCCTTGATCGGCGCCTGGATCGGCTTTGCTCTCTTCTCGATCGTCGGCGCGGTTTTCGTCGGCCTGCGCGCCGACCGGATGGCGCATCGCCGCCGGCTCGCGGCCATGGGCCTTTATTTCGAGCACGTGCTCAACCTGCCGCTCTCCTTTCATGCCGCGGTCCATTCCGGCCGGCTTTTAAAAGGCATGCTTGAAGGAGCCTCGGCGCTGTTCTGGCTGTGGCTCTCCTTCTTCCGCGAGAAATGCGCCGATTTCGTCGCGCTCACGGTGCTGCTGCCGCTCGCCTTGTTCATCAACTGGCGTCTCGGCCTGCCGCTGATCATCCTCGTCGCGATTTTCGGCGTCATCATCATCTTCGTCGTCCGCCGCACCCATACGCTGCAGACGCAAGTCGAAGGCTTCAACGCCAACCTCTCCGAACGCGCCTCGGACGTGCTCGGCAACATCGCCGTCATCCAAAGCTTCACCCGCATCCAGAGCGAAGCGCTGGCCATGAACGGCCTGATCCAGGCGGTGCTCAACGCGCAATTGCCTGTGCTCTCGTGGTGGGCGGTGGCGGTGGTGGCGGCGCGCGCCGCCTCGACGCTGACGCTGCTGACGATCTTCATCGTCGGCGTCTGGCTGCATGCGCAAGGTCTCGCGACGATCGGCCAGCTCGTCACCTTCATGGCGCTCGCCACCATGCTGATCGGCAAGCTGGTCGAGATCGTCAATTTCATCAACGGCCTCTTCCTGCAAGCGCCGAAGCTCGCGGAATTCTTCCGCGTGCTCGACACGGCGCCGAGCGTCGCCGACCGGCCCGGCGCCAAGGACCCGGGCCGGCTCCAGGGCCATGTCGTCTTCGACCACGTGAGCTTCGCCTATATCGATGGCAAGACCGCAATCGACGCCGTGAGCTTCGATGTCGCGCCGGGCGAGACGGTGGCGCTCGTCGGGGCGACCGGCTCCGGCAAGTCGACGACCATGAGCCTGCTGCATCGCGTCTTCGACCCGCAGGCGGGCAGGATCACGATCGACGGCATCGACATCCGCGACATGACGCTCGCCGGTCTGCGCCGCAATATTGGCGTCGTCTTCCAGGAGCCGATGCTGTTTGCCCGCTCGATCGAGGAAAACGTCAAAATCGGCAAGCTCGACGCGACCGAAGCCGAACTCGACGAGGCGCTCGACCTCGCCCAGGCCGATGCCTTCGTCGCGCGCCAGAGCGAAGGCCTCAACACGATCGTCAGCGAGCGCGGCCGCTCGCTCTCCGGCGGCGAGCGCCAACGGCTCGCCATCGCCCGCGCGCTCCTGAAAGACCCGCCGATCATGATCTTCGACGAAGCGACCTCGGCGCTCGATGTCGAGACCGAGCGGCAATTGCAGCGCGCCATGGCCCGGGCGACGAAGGGCCGGACGACCTTCATCATCGCGCATCGGCTGGCGACGGTGCGCAACGCCGACCGCATCTTCGTCTTCGACAACGGCAGGATCGTCGAACGCGGCCGCTACGAGGATCTTGTTGCGCTCGGCGGCCGCTTCGCCAAGCTCGCCGAGACGCAGAATGTGCTGCAGACGCCGGAATCGGATTTCGAGGCGGTCTCGAGCCACGGCGCCAGGCCGGATGGGTTTTGACCGTTCGCGGACAGGCCGCGCTATTTTTCAGCCATAATGGCTTCGAGCGGACCGCGCATTTCGTAAATGACGCCCGAGGCTGCGAAATCGATCCGCACCTCGAAATATTCCGCCATCACCCGCTCGAGAACGGTGCTGCCGAAGCCCTTGCGCTGCGGCGCGGCGACGATCGGACCGCCTTCTTCCTTCCACCGAAATGTAAAGAGCCGCTCGCCTCCCTCTTCGCGGATCAGCCAGTTCAGACGGACCTTTCCGGACAGCGTGCAAAGCGCTCCGTATTTGGCGGCGTTCGTCGCAAGCTCATGAATGGCGAGCGCGAGATTCTGCGCGGCTTGCGCCGACAGAAGAATGCCGGGCCCCTCGACTTCGGTGCGGTCCTGATAAGGACTCATTTCCGTCGCGATGATGGTTCGAATGTCGGCGCCGTGGAAATCCTTCTCCATCAACAGCACATTCGTTTGCGCCAGCGCGTGGAGCCGGCTCAGCACGGCTTGCTTCGCCTCATCGACCGAACTTTTGCCGACGAAGCTTTTCGACACCACGGATTGAATGATCGCAAATAAGTTCTTCGTCCGGTGGTTGATCTCGCGCACCAGCAGCTCTTGACGCATCTGGGCCCCCTTACGCTCGCTGATGTCGCGGGCGATCTTCGAGGCGCCGATGACGCGCCCGTCGTCGTCCTTGATCGGCGAGACGCTCAGCGAAATCTCGACGAGGCTGCCGTCCTTGCGCACGCGGACCGTCTCATAGTGCTTGACGCGCTCGCCGCGGCGGATGCGATCGAGGATTTGAGGCTCTTCGTCCTGGCGATCCTGCGGAATGAGAATCGTCACCGATTTGCCGACGACCTCCCCCGCCGTATAGCCGAACAGCCTTTGCGCCCCCTCGTTCCAGCTCGTGATGACGCCGTTGAGGTCCTTGCTCAAGATCGCGTCGTCGGAGGATTTGACGATGGCCATCAGCATGCGCAGCGCCGCCTGATCCATCTGCTTGCGCTGTTCGGGTCCGGCGGCCCATCCCTGGCCATTCGAGACGATCGTCAGGCCGACATTGCTGGCCTCGAGCGAAGTCCGCGGCAATTGCAAGCGCAGCCGAAAGCCGAGGCTTGTCGAGTCGAACGTGAGTTTTGCGCCGAGCCGCGCGCTCAAAGCGCGAATGATTTGGAAGCCGGTGCCGCCGTCCTTCACCGGATCGAAATGTTCGGGCAGCCCGACGCCATCGTCCATGATGTCGATGGAAAGCGCGCGGGCGTCGTCGCGCTCGAAGGCGATTGTCACCACCCCGTCAACGCCCGAGGGATGCGCATAGCGGACGGCGTTGACAACCGCCTCTTCGACGATGAGCGAAATGAGAGTCGCCGTCCCGGCGTGCATCTCGCAGCCGCCGAGACCAAGCGCGGCGAATTCGAGCCGCATCGATGAGGCCCGGCAGGCTTGCCTGGCCTTTTCGCGCAGCAATTCGACGAGATCGACCGTCGCCGCATCGTGCCCGTTCGCGGCAAGGTTTCCGACCCGCTGCGGGGCCGGCGCATGCGCGCCGTTGAGACCGCGCGGGAGAGCATCCGCCGGCGTCGAAAATTCGGAATTCTTGGTGAGTGATTGCATCCGCACTCTCCGCGGGCAGGAGTTACTTCATTAGGATAGAGCGGAGAGGCCGAATATCAATGCCATTTTTTCATCTATATTATTCATAACATTACGGTTTCAGATAGAATTGGCAGCTATACTACAAATAAGCTTTTTGCAATGAGAGCAGTTATGCTGGCTAAACTGTCAAACGGCGCGAACGTGCCAATTGTGTTTTTTGCGTGTTTGGTGTTGAATGAGTAAGTGACGCTTCCTATCTGACGAAGGACGTTTCGACACCTCTTTCGATATCTCTATGGAGCTGAGCCGTGGCCAAGCTGTCTCGCGAGGAGCGCCTGCAGATCATGCTGACGGCGAAGGAATTGCGCGCGGTGGATGACTGGCGCTTCAGCAAGCGCATGCCGAGCCGCGCCGCGGCCGTGCGTGAACTCTTGCGGCGCGGCCTCGCCGCAGAGGGGTTCGCCATTGCCGACGAAGCGACCAAGTCGCGCGATTTCGGCCTGATCGACGGAGGCGGCGACGCGTCCGATACGCCGGCTTGAGGCGGCCGCGCTCAAGTACGCCCTTCCCTCCCTGGCGCTTTCCTGTATAAAGCCCGGATCGCTGGCCGTTTGGCCGGCGCCGCTCCCCCAAAACCCCGCTGGACGACATCCCGGCCTGGCCGCGGGCGGAGGCATTTTTCGAACCGGAAAGGACCGACCGATGTCGATTACGGCCGAGCGCAAGGACACGCTCATCAAGGAATATGCGACGAAATCCGGCGACACCGGCTCGCCCGAAGTGCAGATTGCCATTCTCACCGAGCGGATCGCCAATCTCACCGAGCATTTCAAGACGCATGTGAAGGACAATCACTCGCGTCGCGGTCTGCTCAAGCTCGTCTCGCAGCGCCGCCAGCTTCTCGATTACGTGAAGCGCAAGGACGAGCCGCGCTACAAGACGCTGATCGAGCGGCTCGGCATCCGGCGTTAAGACGGGCTTCATGCTTAACCCGCCCGGCGCTGGACATCTTCGCCTGGACAATAGCTTGAAATTTTGGCCTGGCGCCCTGTGGGCGGCGGGCCGAAGCCTTATTGTCGCCGGTGCCCGGCCGGCGAAAATGCTCTAGACTTCCCCCGCGCTCCGGCGCGCCGGGCGGAGCGGGACCCCGCTCCGTTTATAGATTGGATCGCGTCATACGCGCTTCGGCTCTGCGCCTTAACGCATCGCGATCTGGAAATCGGCAGCACGGCATGGGGCCGGCGCTGCCTGGCAGACCAGAGCCATGGCAGGATCGCCAGGCGCTTCTCAGGAGGGAAGCTTCTTGCCGTTCTGCACATGGCCTTGGGTCTTCGCCCGACCAAAGAGAAAGACCAATGTTCGAGATCCATCGTGAAGAATTGACCTGGGCCGGGCACAAGCTCGTGCTCGAAACCGGTCGCATCGCCCGCCAAGCCGACGGCGCCGTGCTCGCCACCTACGGCGAGACCACGGTCCTCGCGACCGTCGTCTCGGCCAAGGCGCCGAAGCCGGGGCAGGATTTTTTCCCGCTGACCGTGAATTACCAGGAGAAGGCCTTCGCCGCCGGCCGCATTCCCGGCGGTTATTTCAAGCGCGAAGGCCGCCCCTCCGAGCGCGAGACGCTGATCTCGCGCCTGATCGACCGGCCGATCCGGCCGCTTTTCCCGGACGGCTACCGCAACGACACGCAGGTGATCGTCACCGTCCTCTCGCACGACCTTGAGAACGATCCCGACATTCTGGCGATGGTCGCGGCCTCCGCCGCCCTGACGCTCTCGGGCGTCCCCTTCATGGGGCCCGTCGGCGCGGCCCGCGTCGGCCATATCAACGGCCAGCTGAAACTCAATCCGACCATCGAAGAGATGAAGGATTCGACGCTCGACCTCGTCGTCGCCGGTACCGGCGAAGCCGTGCTGATGGTCGAATCCGAGGCCAAGGAGCTTTCCGAAGCGACGATGCTCGAAGCCGTCATGACCGGCCATCGCGGCTTCCAGCCGGTGATCGACGCGATCATCCGCTTGGCCGAAAAGGCGGCCAAGGAGCCGCGCGAACTCGTCGTGAAGGACAAGTCCGAGGTCGAAGCGGCGGTGCGCCAGGTCGCCGAGGCCGAGTTGCGCGAAGCCTATAAGATCACCGCCAAGCAGCAGCGCTACGCCGCCGTCGACGCCGTCAAGGCGAAAGTCGAAGCGGCGCTGTTCCCGGCCGAGGGCGAGGCCAAGTTTACCAAGGAAGAGGTCGGCGAGGCCTTCCATGAGCTGCAGGCCAAGGTCGTGCGCTGGAACATTCTCGACCTCGGCATCCGCATCGACGGGCGCGATGTGCGGACGGTGCGGCCGATCCTGGCGCAAGTCGGCATTCTGCCGCGCACGCATGGTTCGGCGCTGTTCACACGCGGCGAGACGCAGGCTCTGGTCGTCGCAACGCTCGGCACCGGCGAAGACGAGCAATTCATCGACTCGCTCGAGGGCACTTACAAGGAGCGCTTCCTGCTCCATTATAATTTCCCGCCCTATTCGGTGGGCGAGACCGGCCGCATGGGTTCGCCCGGGCGGCGCGAGATCGGCCACGGCAAGCTCGCCTGGCGCGCCATCCGCCCGATGCTGCCGACGGCGGCGGAATTCCCCTATACGATCCGCGTCGTTTCCGAGATCACCGAGTCGAACGGCTCGTCGTCGATGGCGACCGTCTGCGGCTCGTCGCTGGCGCTGATGGATGCCGGCGTGCCGATCAAGATGCCGACCGCCGGCATCGCCATGGGCCTGATCCTCGAAGGCGAGCGCTTTGCCGTGCTCTCCGACATCCTCGGCGATGAGGACCATCTCGGCGACATGGATTTCAAAGTGGCGGGCACCGAGAACGGCGTCACCTCGCTGCAGATGGACATCAAGATCGCCGGCATTACCGAAGAGATCATGCGCGTCGCACTCGGCCAGGCCAAAGACGGCCGCCTGCACATCCTCGGCGAAATGGCCAAGGCCCTCACCGGCGCCCGCGCCGAGCTCGGCGAATTCGCGCCGCGCATCGAGAGCTTCAAGATCGCGACCGACAAGATCCGCGAAGTGATCGGCACCGGCGGCAAGGTGATCCGCGAGATCGTCGAAAAGACCGGCGCCAAGATCAATATCGAAGACGACGGCACGGTGAAGGTCGCCTCGAGCGACGCCAATTCGATCAAGGCGGCGATCAACTGGATCAAATCGATCGCGATGGATCCGGAAGTCGGCCAGATCTACGACGGCACGGTCGTCAAGGTCGTCGAATTCGGCGCCTTCGTGAATTTCTTCGGCTCGAAAGACGGCCTCGTTCACATCTCGCAGCTCGCCAAGGGCCGGGTCGCCAAGACCAGCGACGTCGTCAAGGAAGGCGACAAGGTGAAGGTGAAACTGCTCGGCTTCGACGATCGCGGCAAGGTGCGGCTGTCGATGCGCGCCGTCGATCAGCAGACGGGTGAAGACCTCGAAGCCAAGGAAAAGGCCGAAGGCAACGCCGACATGGCGGAATAAGCTACGCGTACAACGTCATGCGCGGAGCATTCCGCGCATGACGGTTTTGATTTACGCCGCTGCTTCAAGCGCGATGGCGGCCGATTCGATGATGGCGGCGAAGCGCACCGCGGCCTGAATGCTCTGCGAACTCACGCCCGCCTTGCGCAATTCGGCCTCATGCGCATCGATGCAGGTGCCGCAGCCGTTGATCGCCGAGACCGCCAGCGACCACAATTCGAAATCCTGCTTGGCGACGCCGGGATTGGCGATGACGTTCATGCGCAGCTTCGCCGGCATGGTGCGGAATTCCGCGTTCGAGGCGAGGTGCAGGAAGCGATAATAGACATTGTTCATGCCCATGATCGCCGCCGCAGCCTTGGCGGCGTTGAGGGCGGCCTCATCGAGATGCTGCGTCGCCTCGGCGACGAGCGCCTGGCGCACCTGCGGATTGCGCGAAGCGATGCCGCAGGCAGCGAAGAGGCCGTATTTCTGCACCGGTGTCAGCGTCTCGTCGCTCGCCATCGACGACAGATTGAGCCGCACGTCCTTGGCGAAATCGGCGATTTGATTTTTCAGCGCATCGAGCGACATGGCGTGATCTGATCCTTTTCAAAAGGGCACGCAACGAAACGGCGGAGCTTTTGGCCCCGCCGCGATCGTTGCCGAATTGTTTGGGCGGCTTACGCGGCCTTCAACGTCTCGCCGCCGACCTCGCGGCCGCAGGGGCAGAGTTCGTCCGTCTGCAGGGCATCGAGCACGCGCAGCGTATCCTTCGGCGCGCGGCCGACATTGAGATTCGTCGCATAGATGTGCTGGATGACATTGTCCGGATCGACGACGAACGTATAGCGATAGGCGACGCCGTCGGGCGAGCGCACGCCGAGGCCGTCGGTCAGCGAGCCGTTGGTGTCGGCGAAGGACCAGATCGGCAGCTTGTCGAGATCCTTGTGGCTGCGGCGCCAGGCGAGCTTGACGAATTCATTGTCGGTCGAGCCGCCGAGGACGACGGCGTCACGGTCGGCGAACTCGCCGGAGAGCTTGGCGAATTCCGCAATCTCGGTCGGGCAGACGAAGGTGAAGTCCTTCGGATAGAAGAAGATGATCTTCCACTTGCCGGGGAAGCTCGCTTCCGTCAGCGTCTCGAAGGCCGAGACACCGTTCTCCTCGTGATTGTTGAAGCCGGGCTTGACGCCGGTCACCGAAAACGAGGGTAATTTATCTCCGATTCCAGCCATTCCAATATTCCTTTGACGGCAGTGCTTGTGGGAGGTCGCATCCGTCGGCCCTGAGGGGCGATGCTGCACTGCAATTAAAGAGCTTTACAAATTTCGATCAAGTCGAATATTTTTATCATCGTGTTCGATTTTCTCGATTGAGCTGCGCATGACGGTCAATGTGAACCTGCGCCATCTGCGCTATCTCGTGACGCTTTCCGAAAGCAGCACCTTTGCCGCGGCGGCCAAGGCGGCGGGCATTACGCAATCGACATTAAGCGCCGCAATTCAGGGGCTTGAGGCCGAGTTCGGGCATCCGCTCATCGATCGCTCGGGGCGGCGGATGCAGCTCCTGCCCTTCGGCGAAGCCATGGTCCGCCGGGCCCGGCATATCCTCGCCGAGATCCAGGAATTGCCGGAATATGCGGCGCAGGACATCATGCCATTGGGCAAGCATCTGCGACTTGGTGTCATCCCCTCGGTCGCACCTTTCGTGCTGCCGAAGCTGCTGGCGAGCCTCGGCGAGGCCTATCCGTCGCTGCATCTTCGCGTCCGCGAAGGGCTGACGCAATCGCTCTTGACCGAGCTTGCGAGCGGGCGGCTCGACGCCGCCTTCCTCGCGCATGTGCCGTCGCTCGAGGGCGTGGAAATGGCCGAACTCGGCAAAGATCCGTTCTACCTCGCCGTCAGACGCGGTCATCCGCTCGCCGGCCGGGCGCAGGTGACGAAGGCGCATCTCGCCAGCGAGCCGCTGCTGCTGCTCGACCAAGGCCATTGCCTGCGCGAACATGCGATGGAGGCGCTCGGCCGCGACGCGATCGCCGAGGAAAACGACGTGCGCGCCGCATCGCTCTTGACCTTGGTGCAACTCGTCGAAGCCGGCATGGGAATTACGCTCTTGCCGAAGATTGCGCTCGAAGCCGCCGGCACGGCGGTTCAGCTCATCCCCTATTCGGCTCCCAAGGCGGTGCGGACGCTGGTGCTGGTCTGGCGCAAAGGCGCGGTGCGGGCCGAAGACTATCGACTGCTCGCGGCGCATATCCGCGAACATTGCCTGCCGGATTTGGCGGCGTGAAGGCGGCTATTCTGCCGCCTTTTTGAAGTCCGGGAAGGTGCAGTGCGCGTCATCCGTCTCGCGGCGGAAGGGCACGACATTGGCCGCCGTCTCGGTGAGCGGCAGTTGCAGCGTCTGCCAGACATCGACCATCGCTTCGACGAGATGGGCGACATGGCCGTCCGAATGTGCCGGCGAGGGCGTGATGCGCAGCCGCTCCGTGCCACGTGCGACGGTCGGATAATTGATCGGCTGGATATAGACGCCGTGGCGTTCGAGCAGCAGGTCCGAGGCCGCTTTGCAGCGCTCGGCATCGCCGACGAAGACCGGGACGATATGCGAATGATTGGCCATCACCGGCAGGCCGGCCGCCGAGAGCGCATGCTTGGTCAAATTGGCTTGGCGCTGATGCCGCGCCCGCAATTCGACGCCCTGCTCGCTCTTCAGGACTTGCACGGCCTTGCGCGCCGCCGCGGCGAGCGCCGGCGACAGCGCCGTCGTGAAGATAAACGAGGCTGCATAGGAGCGCACCGCGTCGATGATCGGCGCATCGGCCGTGATGTAGCCGCCGAGCGTGCCGAAGCCTTTGGCGAGGGTGCCCTCGATCACATCGATGCGGCCCATTTCGCCATCGCGATCGGCGATGCCGCCGCCGCGCGGACCATAGAGGCCGACGGCATGGACCTCGTCGAGATAGGTCATCGCATTGTAGCGCTCGGCAAGATCGGCGATCTTGCCGATCGGCGCGATGTCGCCGTCCATCGAATAAAGACTCTCGAAAGCGATGAGCTTCGGCCGCTCGCGGCCGGCGGCCTTGAGCAGGTCTTCGAGATGGTCGAGATCGTTGTGGCGGAAAATCTGCCGCTCGGCGCGCGAGCGCTTGATCCCCTCGATCATCGAATTGTGATTATAGGCGTCCGACAAGATCAGGCAGTCGGGCAAGAGCGAGCCGATGGCCGAGATCGCGGCGAGATTGGAAATCCAGCCCGAGGTGAAGACGAGGCAGCCGGGCTTGCCGTGCAGATCGGCGAGTTCGCCTTCGAGCGCGACGAGCGGATGATTGGTGCCGGCGATGTTGCGGGTGCCGCCGGCGCCGACGCCGTGGCAGGTCGCCGCGGTGCGCATGGCCTCGATCACCTGCGGATCAAGCCCCATCCCGAGATAATCGTTGGAGCACCAGATGATGACGTCTTCAACCTGGCCATTATCGCGATGCCAGCGGGCGTAGGGGAAATGCGTGGCATCGCGTTCAAGGTCGACGAAAACGCGGTAGCGTCTCTCGGCTTTGAGACGACCCAAAGCGTCTTCGAAATATGCCCGATACTCCATGGACGAACCCAGTCCTTCGTGCGGCGGCGCCTATGGCCTTCGTTTGCGCCTTCTGGGCTCGATCACCGCCTTCGGTGCCTTGCCTGAACTGGCTTCGTCGCTTCCCCGAATTGGTTTTGGCCTAATTCCAAAAACGACGCAAGTGGGCGAAAAGTCACAACGAAAAGCCCCGCCTTCGCAAATTTTCTTGATCGAAATCAAGGCCCTCCGCGCTTCGTCACGGCCGGCGCCCAGCTTTCGACGCGCCTCTTGAGACGTGCACCGGCGCTGCCCGCCGGTGCACGGGGTTGCGGCCTTCGGCCGATGTTATTGTCCGGGCAACACCCGGACACGGCCCCGGACGCCGCCGCAGGCGCAACGGGCACCGGGCGAGCGCGCCGACGAAAGCGCGCAAAGGTGCGCTCGGGTCACGCAATAAAGCCCGCCGCCGCCATAAGGTTGCGGAGGCGGCGGATAATCGTAGCCGTAATCATAGGGGTAGGCGTAGAGATAGGGCGAAGCCCAGCCATAGCCCCATCCCCAATAGGGATAGCCCCAGCCCCAACCGCCCCAGCCACCCCAACCGCCGCCGTGCCAGCCGCCCCAACCGCCGCCGCCATGCCAGCCACCGCCGCCGTGCCAGCCACCACCGCCCCAGCCACCGCCGCCGTGGAAGCCGCCGCCGCCCCAGCCGCCACCGCCGTGAAAGCCGCCGCCGCCATGGCCGAACGCAAGCGCGTCCTGCCCGCTCATCAACCCCGCCGCAAGGCCCGCCACGGCCAGCCCTCTCGCTATGCTTCGCATCGGAACCCTCCACATTGGCCGCCGCGAAGCGCGGCGGGTCTGTTAGCTGTGTACAGGCTCAGCTATGAGGAATTTACGACCGCGCCAGACAAGCTTTTATGAGTTAAGTCAAATCGCTGTTAGCGAGCCTGGCCAGCGTGGAGCAGTTTCAGAATGCGTATTCTCGTCACCGGCGCGGCAGGCTTCATCGGCTTTCACATGGCGCGCCGCCTGCTTGAACGTGGCGATGAGGTTGTCGGCATCGATGGATTCACGCCTTATTATGACGTGACCTTGAAGACAGCCCGACAGGCGCTGCTCGACCAGCACGGCCTCTATACCGGGCATCGGCTGATGCTCGAAGACTTCGCCGAATTCCAGCGCGCCTACGGTGATGGCTTCGACATCGTCTATCATTTCGCCGCACAGGCGGGCGTACGCTACAGCCTCGAAAACCCGCGCGCCTATGTCGATGCCAATCTCGTCGGCACGTTCAATCTGCTCGAATTGATGCGCGCCAATCCACCGCGCCACGCGCTGCTCGCCTCGACCTCATCGGTCTACGGTGCCAATGCGAAAATTCCGTTCTTCGAGACGGACCGCGCCGATCATCCGTTGACGCTCTACGCGGCGAGCAAAAAGGCCAATGAAGAAATGGCGCATTCCTACAGCCATCTCTTCGCCATCCCGACGACGATGCTGCGGTTTTTCACGGTCTATGGGCCGTGGGGACGGCCGGACATGGCGCTGTTCAAATTCGTCGCCGCCATTCTCGAAGGCCGGCCGATCGAGCTTTATAACCACGGCAAGATGCGGCGCGACTTCACCTATATCGACGATTTGATCGAGGCCATGCTGCGGCTGCTGCACAACGCCCCGCCGACGCCCGGCAGTGTCCATGGCGCGATCGCCGGCGACAGCCTTTCGCCGGTTGCGCCATGGCGCGCCGTGAACATCGGCGCCGGTCGGCCGGTCGAGCTCGAGGATTTTGTCGCGGCGGTCGAAGCGGCGCTTGGACAGAAGGCCGAGCGCAAGCTGTTGGCGATGCAAAGCGGCGACGTGCCCGCCACCTTCGCCAATACGGATCTTTTGGAAGGATTGACCGGCTACCGGCCGTCGACGCCGGTCAGCATTGGCGTGCCCGCCTTCGTCGCCTGGTATCGCGAGCGCTATCAGCAATAATCGAGAGCCGCGCAGCCACGGCTCTCGAAATGTTGAAGACGCTTATTGCCCGACCCGGCCGTAGGCGCGCCCGGCGCCATCGCGGCAAGAGCAACCGACGCCGACGGTCGCCGGGTTATAAAGCTGACAGGTCTTTACCGGCGTATGGCAATATTGGCCGAGCGGCGCTGCGGCCTGCGGGCCGTAGCCGGCACCTTGATCATACGCATTCTGGTCGTAGACGCCCGGACCATAGTCAGCGCCGTCATCGCCGTAAGCGTAGTCATAATCAGGAGTATCATAGGTATAACTCCCATAGTCGCCGCCGTACCAATAGCCCGGATAATCGTAGTCATAGCCGTAGGGGTAGCCGTAGCCCCAGCCATAAACTGGGTAGCCGCCGCCGCCTTGCCAACCCCCGCCGTGCCAACCCCCACCATGCCAACCGCCGCCGTGCGCGCCGCCATGCCAGCCGCCGCCGTTCCATCCGCCGCCAGCGTAGCTGCCATGAAAGCCGCTCGCGCCGCCATGCCACCCGCCGCCTGCATAGCTGCCATGAAAGCCGCCGGCCCCGCCGTGGAAACCGCCGGCGAAACCGCCGCTGTGACCGCCACCGAACCCGCCGCTAAAACCGCCATGCCCGCCGCCGAAGCCACCCCCGTGACCACCGCCACCGGCGCCGCCATGACCGCCACCGAATGCAAACGCCGGCGCCGTCACGAGGAGGGCGGCCGCACAAGCCGAGGCGCGTAAGAGTCGAAAATATTGCATCTTTGATACTCCGGTCCTTAAATGACCACGCCTTGGCGCGAACCAAACAACGCCGTCACCATTATCCGATATGGGCTCACAGCCGGAAGTCGGAAGGGGACGGAAGGTTCCGCTGTAGGCCGGCTCGATGTTGCGTGTGTGCAATGTGCGTTCGCACACAGGCTCGGCGACGAAGGCCACGCGGCGCCGAGCCGCACGCGACACCCTAATGGCGTCGAGGTGCGAGATGGAGAAATTGTTCCGGCGGTTCATCGCCGCGCTCATCAAGACCGGCTCACTCGAAATTGAAGCCGCGTCCGGCGCGATCTATCATTTCGGCGATGGCAGCGGGCCGCCGGCCCGCCTGCGCTTCGCCGACCGGGCGGCGCAGAACGCCGTGCTGCGCAATCCGACCTTGCATTTTGGCGAACTCTACATGGAGGGCCGCGTCACGGTCGAAACGGGCACGATCTACGACGTGCTCGCCATCATCTGCGGCAACATCGACAATCTCGAACGCATCTGGTGGCTCCAGGCGCTCACGGCCGTGCATGGCCGCTTGCGGCATATGTTCAAGGCCAACAGTTCGCGACGCGCGCGCCAGAACGTGGCGCATCATTATGATCTCGACCGGCGCCTCTATCAGCTCTTCCTCGACAGCGACATGCAGTATTCCTGCGCCTATTTCGAGAACCCCGAGGCGACATTGGACGAGGCCCAACTTGCCAAGAAGCGCCATATCGCGGCGAAACTCATGGTCGAGAGGGGCGAGCGGGTTCTCGACATCGGCTGTGGCTGGGGCGGCATGGCGCTTTATCTCGCCGACATCTGCGGGGCTAGGGTGACGGGCATCACCCTGTCGCGCGAACAGCTTGCCTATGCCCGCGACCGCGCCACCGAAGCCGGACAAACCGGCATGATCGATTTTCGGTTGCAGGACTATCGCGAGATCGACGAGCGTTTCGACAAGATCGTCTCGGTCGGCATGTTCGAGCACGTGGGCCCCGAGTTTTACGATGCTTATTTCCAGCAGGTCGCCAAAATGCTCAACCCGGACGGCATGGCGCTGATCCATACGATCGGCACGGCGCGCGTCCAGTATGAGCCCGATCCGTGGGTCAACAAATATATCTTCCCCGGCGGCTATATCCCGGCTTTGTCGACGATCATGCCCTCGATCCAGAAGGCCGGCCTTTACGTCACCGACATCGAGGTACTGCGGCTGCATTATGCCGCGACGCTCCGATCATGGCGCGAGCGCTTCCTGGCGCATCGGGCGGAAGCGATGGCGCTCTACGACGAGCGCTTCTGCCGGATGTGGGAATATTATCTTGCCGGCTCGGAATGCGCCTTCCGCTATACCGGCGAGGTGGTCTTCCAAATCCAGCTCGCCAAGAAAGTCGAGACCGTGCCGCTGACGCGCGACTATATGCTGCGGCGGGAAGCCGAATTGCGGCGCCGCGACAGCGCCTCCTCGGGCCTGCGCATCGCCGGGTAAGCAAGCTGGCGTGAAGCTGTCGTGCTTGAGCCGGGCGGCATTGCCTTTGGCGAGGGCCGCGGCCAGGATGCGCGGCGATTCTCTTCGCGCCTGAGGCCGCCATGACCCAACGCCCGCTGCTGTTCATCGCAACGCCGTGCTTCGGCGGCCTCGTCTCGCAGCATTACATGCAGTCGGTCATCAGCCTCGTCCAACTCGCCGGCCAAGCGGGCTTCGATGCCATGCTGGCGCTGCTCGGGCATGATTCGCTCATCACCCGCAGCCGCAATACGCTCGTGGCGCAATTTCTCAGCACCCCGGCGACGCACATGCTGTTCATCGACGCTGACATTTGCTTCGATCCGCAGCAGGTGCACGACATGCTGGCTTTCGATCAGGAATTCGTCGCCGGCATCTATCCCTTGAAAGTGATCGATTGGAGTGCCGCAGCGATGAAGCGGCTGACCGGCGGCGAGACGTTTCAGAGCGCGCCGCTGCTCTACGTCGGCACGCTTTGCACCGGCAACGAAATCGAGCGGCAGGGCCGCTTCGCCACCGGCATTTATTGCGGCGGCGGCTTCATGATGGTGAAGCGCCAAGTGATCGAGAAGATGATCGCCGCTTATCCCGAGACGCGCTATGCGGGCGTGCATGCTTATAGCAATGCCAAAGGCGGCGAGAGCTATGCGCTGTTCGAATGCGCGATCGATCCCGAAACCAAAACCTATGTCAGCGAAGATTTCGGCTTCTGTCAGAAATGGCGCGACATCGGCGGCAAGATCTGGCTCGATACCGAGGGCAAGCTGACCCACATCGGCGCTTATAATTTTGTCGGCCAGCCGCACATACGCTTCCAGGCGGCGAGCTAGCGCTTCGGACCGAAAAGCTAAGCCGCGATCCCGTTCGGCAAAAGCTTCGGCGCCTCTTCGACAGCAAAATCCCAGATCGCCTGCGCAAGGGGCGTCGGCGCGCGGTCGGCGCGGCGGACGACGAACCATTGCCGCAACAGAGGCAGGCCGGCGACATCGAGAACAGCCAGCCGGCCGCTCACAACCTCCGCTTCGATCGTATGCGCCGACAGCAGAGCGAGACCAAGGCCCGCCATCACCGCCTGCTTGATCGTTTCATTCGAGCCGATCTCGATGTTGACGGTCGGGTGGCGGACCGGCACGTCGGAAAAGAAATAATCGAACACGGCGCGCGTGCCCGAGCCTTCTTCCCGAATGATGAAATTCTCCTGCGCGAGCGCGGCCTTGCCGATCTGCTTTTGGCCAACGAGCGGATGATCCGGCGCGGCAACGATGACCTGCGGGTGTTCGCCGATCGCCACGCTCTCGACGGGAAAATCGGCGGGCGGACGGCCCATCAAACAGACATCGAGCCGGTGGTCGCGCAATTGAGCGACCATTTCGCTGCGATTGCCGACCGTGATCGTCACTTCAATATGCGGATTTTGCCGAGCGAAGGCGGCAACAAGACGCGGCGCGATATATTTCGCCGTCGAGACGATGCCGACGGCGATGCGGCCGCTGCGCGCGCCGCGCAAAGCGCCCAGCGTGACGTCGAGATGGGTCAGGACGCGCTCAATGCCATGCGCGGCGTTGACGACCTCTTCCCCGGCGACAGTCAGCCGCAGGCGGCCGCCGGCGCGGTCGAACAAAGCAACGCCTGCGTCTTCTTCCAGCAATTGGATGCGCGAGGTCAGCGCCGCTGGCGTTACGTTAAGTTGCTCGGCCGCTTTCACAATCGTCCCGGCCTCGGCGACGGCGCGGACGCTTTCGAGCTGTTTGATCGTGACGCGCTTCATTCCGCTGTTATTAGATTTTTTTTGGTGCTATCTCAATATAATTCATTTTTCTTTGCCCCCGGTCAGGGTGACTTCGGGTCATAAGACTCCAGATAAAAACGAGCGCAGGGTAGGACATGCTCAAAGTCGCGCACAGCAATCATCTGGACGATATCTTACAGGATATCACGGCGCGGGACGCGGCCTTCGCGCCGGTGGCCAAGCTCGTGCACGAGATCGCCGGGGCGGCGATCGAAATGGCCGATGTGATCGCCCTCGGCCTGCTCTATGGCGACGGCGCCGCGGCGGCCGGCGACATCAACGGCAGCGGCGACGTTCAGAAAAAGCTCGACGTCTTTGGCCACGACTTGTTCGTCAATGCGCTGCGGCGCGCCCCTGTCGCCGTGCTCTTGTCGGAGGAATTGGACGAGCCGCTGGTGCTCGATTCGCAAGCGCCGCTTGCGGTCGCCATGGACCCCGTCGACGGGTCGTCGAACATCAATGCCAATGTCTCGATCGGCACGATCTTCTCAGTCTTGCCGCGCCTCGCCGGCGCCGACGATCCGAAAGCGCATTTCCTGCAGCCCGGCCGCAATCAAGTCGCAGCGGGCTTCGTGATCTACGGGCCGCAGACCGCGATCGTCCTCGCCGCCGACGGCGCGACGCAAATCTTCATCCTTGACCGCCGGGTCGGCGCTTTCGTGCGCGTGCAAGCGCAGGCCGATATTCCGCCGAAATCGAAAGAATATGCGATCAATGCCTCGAACTATCGCCATTGGGCGCCCTCGGTGCGCGCCTTTGTCGACGATTGCATCAAGGGCAAGGAAGGCCCCATCGGCCAGGACCAGAACATGCGCTGGATCGCCTCGCTGGTGGCGGAAGCCTATCGCATCCTGGCGCGCGGCGGCATCTTTCTCTATCCCGGCGATATGCGCCAGGGCTACAGCGCCGGGCGGCTGCGGCTCATTTACGAGGCCAATCCGATCAGCCTCATCATCGAGAATGCGCGCGGCTCGGCAACCGATTGCGCCCGCCGCATTCTCGACATCCAGCCGACCGAACTGCATGCGCGCACGCCCTTCGTCTTCGGCTCCGCCGATGTCGTGCATCTCGTCACGCGCTATCACACCGACCCGCAATTTTCGGCGGAACATTCGCCGCTTTTCGGCCGCCGTGGCCTGATGCGGTTTTAGGCGGGGCGGCGCGATGTCGGCAAAACATCCCATCATTTCGGTCACCGGATCGTCCGGCGCCGGCACGACCTCCGTGCGGCGAACGTTCGAACATATTTTCCGGCGCGAGAAGATCGCCGCCGCCTTTATCGAAGGCGACGCCTTTCATCGCTACGACCGCGAGGACATGCGCCGCGTGATGCGCGAGGAAGAAAAGCGCGGCAACAATCATTTCAGCCATTTTGGCCCCGCCGCCAATCTGCTCGAAGAATTGGAGGCGGTCTTCCGCACCTATGGCGAGACAGGCCATGCCAAGACGCGCCATTATGTGCATGATGACGCCGAGGCTGAGCTTTACGGCGGCGTGCCCGGAAAATTCACCGATTGGGGACCGCTGCCGGAAAAATCCGAGGTGCTTTTCTACGAAGGGCTGCACGGCGCGCTCGTCTCGGACAAGGTCGACGTCGCGCGCTACGCCGACCTTAAGATCGGCGTGGTGCCGGTCATCAATCTCGAATGGATTCAGAAGATCTATCGCGACAAAGCGGCGCGCGGCTATTCGAAGGAAGCCGTCACCGACACGATCTTGCGTCGCATGCCGGACTATGTGAATTACATCTGTCCGCAGTTCACTGAGACGGACATCAACTTCCAGCGCGTGCCGACGGTCGATACGTCCAATCCCTTCGCGGCGCGCTGGATTCCGACCTCGGACGAATCCATGGTCATCATCCGCTTCAAGAATCCGCGCGGCATCGACTTTTCCTATTTGCTGTCGATGATCCACGACAGTTTTATGTCGCGCGCCAATTCGATTGTCGTCGGCGGCGGCAAGCTCGACCTTGCCATGCAGCTCATCCTGACGCCGATCATCATGCAAATGGTCGAACGCGCGCGGCGCGCGCTGTGAAGGAGAATTCGATGAATGTGCTCGCCAAGGCTGAAGCTGGCGTCACACACGCCCAGCTCGCCAATGCGATCCGCTTCCTCGCCGTCGATGCGGTGGAAAAGGCGACCTGCGGTCATCCCGGCATGCCGATGGGCATGGCCGACGTGGCGACGGTTCTGTTCACGCAATTCCTGAAATTCGATCCCGCCGATCCGAAATGGCCCGACCGCGACCGTTTCGTACTCTCCGCCGGCCACGGCTCGATGCTGCTCTATGCGCTGCTCTACCTCACCGGCTATCCGGAGATGACGATCGAGGAGATCAAGAACTTCCGCCAGCTCGGCTCGAAGACGCCCGGCCATCCCGAATATGGCCATACCCCCGGCGTCGAGACGACGACGGGCCCGCTCGGCCAAGGCCTCGCCATGGCCGTCGGCATGGCGATCGCCGAGAAATTGCTCGCCGCCCGCTACGGCAGCGATCTCGTCGATCATCACACTTATGTCATCGCCGGCGACGGCTGCCTGATGGAGGGCGTGAGCCAGGAGGCGATCACGCTCGCAGGACATTTGAAGCTCGCCAAGCTCGTCGTGCTCTGGGACGACAACAGCATCACCATCGACGGCGCCGTCAGCCTCGCCGATTCGACCGACCAGGTGGCGCGTTTCAAGGCCGCGGGCTGGGACGCCTGGCACATCGACGGCCATGATCCGCAAGCCATCACGGCGGCGCTCGACAAGGCGCAACGCTCCGACAGACCGGTGCTGATCGCCTGCAAGACTTTGATCGGCTTCGGCGCGCCGACCAAGGCCGGCACGCATGGCGTCCACGGTGCGGCGCTCGGTGCGGCCGAAATTGCGGCGGCGCGCGAAAAGCTCGGCTGGACGGCGCCGCCCTTCGACGTGCCGGAGCCGATCCTCACCGCCTGGCGCTCGGCCGGGACACGCGGCGCAAAGGCGCGCGAGGCCTGGTTGGCAAGGCGCGACGGCGAGGCCGCGGCACGCTTTGATCAAGATATCGCCGAAGCCTTGAGCCCGGCGCTGGCGGAAACGATCGCCGCCTTCAAAAAAACGGCGAGCGGCGCCAATGCGGCGCAGGCGACGCGCGTCTCCTCGCAGAAAGTGCTCGACGCCCTCGCCAAGATTCAGCCGAACCTGCTTGGCGGCTCGGCCGATCTCACCGGCTCGAACAACACCAAAGCGGCCGGCATGGACGCGGTGACGCCGCTCGACTTTTCCGGCCGCTATATCCATTACGGCATCCGCGAGTTCGGCATGGCGGCGGCCCTGAACGGCCTCGCGCTGCATGGCGGCTTCATCCCCTACGGCGGCACCTTCCTGGTCTTCGCCGATTATGCCCGCCCGGCGATCCGGCTATCCGCCTTGATGCATCAGCGCGTCATATATGTGCTGACGCATGATTCGATCGGCCTCGGCGAGGACGGCCCGACGCATCAGCCGGTCGAGACGCTCGCCGCCCTGCGCGCGATTCCGCATCTGCATGTCTTTCGCCCGGCGGATGCAATCGAGACGGCCGAAGTCTGGGAGCTGGCTCTGAACCTCAAGCACGCGCCCTCGGTTCTCGCTCTGTCGCGGCAGAATCTACCGGTCGTGCGCAAGGAGCACATCGCCGAGAACCGTTCGGCTTTGGGCGCCTATGTGCTCCGCGAGGCGGTGGGCGAGCGCGACGTGACGCTCATCGCCTCCGGCTCGGAAGTGTCGCTCGCCGTCGCCGCGGCGGACGAACTCGCCAAAGAGAACATCAAGGCCGCAGTCGTCTCGATCCCCTGCTTTGAGCTTTTTGCCGAGCAGGCGCCTGCCTATCGCGCCGGCGCGCTCGGCCAGGCGCCGCGCATCGGCATCGAGGCAGCCTTGCGCCAGGGATGGGGCGCTGTGCTCGCGCCGGAAGATTACTTCATCGGCATGACGGATTTCGGCGCCAGCGCGCCGGCTGCCGATCTCTACAAGCATTTCGGCATCACGGTCGAGGCCATCGTCAACGCGGCCCATGCCGCCGCCGGCCATGGAACCGTCAGTTGAGGGCTTTGCGTTCACGGGGGCGCCAACAGCTTTGAGGAGTCGCGATCATGCTCGACAAGAAATCGCCCGCCGGAGAAAAGCGCAGCCGCTATTCGGCCGGCGTGATGGAATATCGCGAGATGGGCTATTGGCAGCCCGATTATGAGCCGAAGGACACCGACATTCTCGCCGTCTTCCGCGTCACGCCGCAGGACGGCGTCGACCCGATCGAGGCGGCAGCCGCCGTCGCCGGCGAATCCTCGACAGCAACCTGGACCGTGGTTTGGACCGATCGGCTGACGGCCTGCGAGAAATATCGCGCCAAATGCTATCGCGTCGATCCGGTGCCGAATGCGCCCGGCTCCTATTTCGCCTTCATCGCCTATGATCTCGATCTCTTCGAGCCGGGCTCGATCGCCAATCTCTCCGCTTCGATCATCGGCAATGTCTTCGGCTTCAAGCCGTTGAAGGCCTTGCGGCTCGAGGACATGCGGTTCCCCGTCGCCTATGTGAAGACCTTCCAAGGCCCGGCGACCGGCATCGTCGTCGAACGCGAGCGGCTCGACAAATTCGGCCGCCCGCTGCTCGGCGCGACGGTGAAACCCAAGCTCGGCCTCTCCGGCCGCAATTACGGCCGCGTCGTCTATGAGGCGCTGAAAGGCGGCCTCGACTTCACCAAGGATGACGAAAACATCAATTCGCAGCCCTTCATGCATTGGCGGGATCGTTTTCTCTATTGCATGGAGGCGGTGGCCAAAGCCGAGGCGGCGACGGGCGAGGTGAAGGGCACTTATCTCAATGTCACGGCGGCGACGATGGAAGACATGTACGAGCGCGCCGAATTCGCCAAGGACCTCGGCTCGGTCATCATCATGATCGATCTCGTCGTCGGCTATACGGCGATCCAGTCCATGGCCAAATGGGCGCGCAAGAACGACACGATCCTACATCTGCATCGCGCCGGCCATTCGACCTATACGCGGCAGAAGTCGCATGGCGTTTCCTTCCGCGTCATCGCCAAATGGATGCGGCTGGCCGGCGTCGATCACATCCACGCCGGCACCGTCGTCGGCAAGCTCGAAGGCGATCCGAACAATGTGCGCGGCTATTACGACATCTGCCGCGAGGATTATAATCCGGTGGCGCTCGAACACGGCATTTTCTTCGATCAGCATTGGGCCTCGCTCAACAAACTGATGCCCGTCGCCTCGGGCGGCATTCACGCCGGCCAGATGCACCAATTGATCGATCTTCTCGGCGAGGATTGCGTGTTGCAGTTCGGCGGCGGCACGATCGGCCATCCGATGGGCATCGAGGCCGGCGCCACCGCCAATCGCGTCGCGCTCGAGGCGATCATCTTCGCCCGCAATGCCGGCCGCGATACCCACGCCGAAGGTCCGCAGATCCTCGAAGAAGCGGCGAAGAACTGCCTGCCGCTACGCCAAGCGCTCGACACCTGGAAGGATGTGACCTTCGATTATTCCTCGACCGACACGCCCGATTTCGTGCCGACCGCGACCGCAGCCCAATAGGAGAGCCCAATGCGCGTGACCCAAGGCTGCTTCTCGTTCCTGCCGGATTTGACCGATGCGCAAATCCGCACCCAAGTGCAATATTGCATCGACAAGGGCTGGGCGGTGAACATCGAATTCACCGACGATCCGCATCCCCGCAACACCTATTGGGAGATGTGGGGCCTGCCGATGTTCGACGTCAAAGACGCCGCCGCCATCATGCTCGAGCTCGATGCCTGCCGCAAAGTGCATGGCGGGCGCAAATATATCCGCTTGTCCGGCTTCGACAGCACCCACGGCTGGGAGAGCGTGCGCATCTCCTTCATGGTCGGCCGGCCGGCGGAAGAGCCGGGCTTCATCCTGATCCGCAACGAACTTGGCGGCCAGGCGATCCAATATACACTGCAGACGCGGCCACTGGCGGGCGCGTAGCGGAGCATGACAGAGCCGCTCACCACCGAGACGACGCCGATCGCGATCGACCTGCATAAGGAGCTCGCCGAAACGCAGGTCGCCGAAGTGCTCGACGAACTCGACCGCGAGCTCGTCGGCCTCGTCCCGGTCAAGACGCGCATCCGCCAGATCGCCGCCTTGCTCGTCGTCGACCGCGTCCGCCGCCGGATGGGCCTCACGTCCGAAACGCCGACGCTGCATATGAGCTTCACCGGCAATCCCGGCACCGGCAAGACCACGGTCGCGCTGCGCATGGCGGAGATCCTGCACAAGCTCGGCTATATCCGCCGCGGCCATCTCGTCTCCGTCACCCGCGACGATCTCGTCGGCCAATATATCGGCCACACGGCGCCCAAGACGAAAGAGGTGCTGAAGAAGGCGATGGGCGGTGTGCTCTTCATCGACGAGGCCTATTACCTCTATCGGCCGGAGAACGAGCGCGACTACGGCCAGGAGGCGATCGAAATCCTGTTGCAGGTGATGGAGAACCAGCGCGACGATCTCGTCGTGATCTTCGCCGGCTATGCCGACCGGATGGACAAGTTCTTCCGCGCCAATCCGGGTTTTCGCTCGCGCATCGCCCATCACATCGACTTCCCCGACTACACCGATGCGGAACTGATGGACATCGGTGAAATGATGCTGAAATCGCTCAGCTATCATTTCGATGCCGGCGGCGCGGCGGCCTTCCGCGACTATATCGCCGCGCGGCGCAAGCAGCCGCACTTCGCCAATGCCCGATCGATCCGCAATGCGCTCGACCGGATGCGGCTGCGCCAGGCGAACCGGCACTTCGAACAGACGGGTCTTGTCACCCTCAACGATCTGATGACCATCACGTCCGACGACGTTCGCGCCAGCCGCGTCTTTATGCAGAGCGAAGCAAAGCCGGATTGAAGGCCGCTATCGCCGGCGGCTAGATAATCCCGCGTGCGCTGAACGGTCTTCCGATCGCATCGGATTGATCCGAAAACCGCTGCGCGCTTTTCGGTCCGATGCTCTAAGCCCGCGCGCCGCGCCCGCGCCCCTCGTAAAGCCAGGTCGCGATGGCGCTGGCGAGCAGGAAGATGAGCCCGAGGAAGCCGATGGCGAGCGGCGCAATGCCGATGCCCGTGACCTGCGCCGCGCCGGTGCGCTTGATCGCGGCATAGTCCGAACCGCCATAGACGGGACTGTCGTGCATGGCGACAATGCGCGGCAGACTGACATCGCTGCCGTGGTTTGTGCCGATGCGCCGGACGGTGCCGCCGGTCGCCTCGGCCAGCGGCCGCAGCTTCTCGGTCGTCGAGACGACCTCCTGGAATTCGCGTGGATTTTCCGGCCCGACGTTGACGAGCGTCGTCAAAGACCCGTCGCTGATCCGATAGAGGCCGAGTTCAGACACTTTCACCTGCGCGCGCGACAGGCCGGGCTCAGCCGGGGAGAGCTTCGCCGTCGTCACCTTGCCCGACGGCGCGACGATCTTAACCGGCGGGATCTGATCCTTGAGGCTTTGGCGTTCGATCGACAGCGTGTCGCCTTGCGCATTGGCACGCAAAGCCTCTTCCTCGAGCTCCGGCTCCTTCATCAGCCAATGCGCCAGCCGCCGCAGCAGATCGAGATGCGGACCGCCGCCTTCGAAGCCGCGCGCCCAAAGCCACATCTGATCCGACAGCAACAGCGCGACGCGGCCTTTGTCCTCGCGCGACAGCACGAGCAGCGGCTTGCCATTGGCGCCGGAAAGAACGCTCGTGCCGCGCGTGACATTGGCATCGACCTGGCGGAACCAGCGGCTCCAGGCCGGCGGCGTTTCATCGGAGCCCGGCAGGCCGCGCGTCACCGGATGTTTGGCGCCGATCGCTGTGATTGCCGGGCGGAATGCCTGCTGGATGATATTGCCGGTGGGATCGGCCGGAGACAACGTGCCGAGCGGCGAATAATAAATGCCGTCGGACGAGGCGAAGTCGGGACCCGCCGCAATCATCAGCGCGCCGCCGGCGCGGACATAGCGCACGATATTGTCGAGATAGACCATCGGCAGGATCGCCTGGTTGGAATAGCGATCGAAGATGATGAGATCGAAATCGCCGATCTTGTTGCCGAAGAGATCGGCGGTCGGAAAGGCGATCAGCGACAGCTCGTTGATCGGCGTGCCATCCTGCTTCTCCGGCGGCCGCAGAATGGTGAAATGCACGAGATCGACATTGGCATCCGACTTGAGCAGGTTGCGCCACATGCGCTCGCCCTGGTTCGGTTCGCCGGAGACAAGCAGGACCTTCAGCTTGTCGCGCACGCCGTCGATCGTCAGCACCGCTTTGTTGTTGAGCGCCGTCAATTCGCCCGGCAAGGTCTCGACTTCGAGTTCGACGACATTCGGGCCGCCATGCTCGATCTTGACCGGCACGCGGATCGTCTCGCCGATCGCGGCGGTCACGTCCGCGATCGGATTGCCGTCGCGGCGCACGTGCAGAACGACGGGCTCCGTACCGTTGGCGGTGTCGAGCACCCGCAGATCGATGGTCACGTCCTTGCCGACGATGCCGAAGCGCGGCGCGGTCAAAAGCTCGATGCGGCGGTCGCGCTCGCCCTCGTGCCCGGTGATGAAGGCATGCAGCGGCGCCTTGAAACCGAGCGCCGCGACATTCGCGGGAATGTCGTGCACGACGCCGTCGGTGATCATGAAAGCGCCGCCGATCCGCTCGGCCGGCACGTCGGCCAGGCCCGCGTTGAGCGCCGCGAACAGCCGTGTGCCATTGTTCTCGGTGTCGGTGCGGGCGCTTTCGATCATCCGCACATCGACATTGCCGAGCGCTTCGAGCCGCTGCTTCAGCTCGGCCGCGGCTTTTTGCGTCTGCTGCAGGCGGTCACCGATCGTCTGGCTGCCGCTCTCGTCAACGACGACCGCGACGACATCTTTCAGCGGCTTGCGGTTCTCGCGCACGAGCGCGGGGTCGGTCAGCGCGAGCAGCACCAGAGCGAGGCCGAGACCGCGCAAGAGCGCGCCGCGGCGGCGGCGGAACATGGCGAGGATCGTGACGATCAGCGCCAAGGCCGCAAAACCCCAGAGGAGCACCGGCGGCAGCAAGGGCGTGAAGGCGAGCGAAAAGGCGTTCATTCAGCCGCAGAGAGACCCCAAGCTGGGGGCATTTTCAAGGCTTTTGAGGCCTAACCTTTGGCGCAGGGGAAGATGGCGTAATCCGTGATGCGGTGCCAGGCGTAGCCGTTCGTCTCCTCGGTCATCAGATAATTCGGAATGCCGGGCGACCAAATGTCCGCTTTGAGATCGGGCGCCATGGCGTCGGGACCCCATTCGGGCACGACGACCCAGGCCGGCGCATCCGCACGGGCGCAGAGATTGTCGAGCCCGGCGCGGGTCACACGCGGCAGATCGGCGGTGGCGGCGATTTCCGGCGTCTGCGCGAGAATATGCCGGTCGGCGAGGCCTTGCGCGATCAGGAATTGCATGCGTGCGCGCCATTTGCGGCCGAGCGGCGGCGAGAAAATCGAGCTGACGCCCTGTTGCGGCGACGCCCATTGCGGCCGCCCGGCGAGAAACCAGGATTCGGTCAGCCCATTGATCCAGAGAATTTCGCCGGGACGACTGGCGAGCTGATCGACGAGCCCCGCCGGATGCGCATTCGCATCAATGAGCTTCTGGAATGCCGGCCGCGAATCCCAGACCCATGCGGCGAGACACATGAGCACCGCCGCGAGGGCCGCTTCGGCCGCCCATTTCAGCCGCGATGGCGGCGCGAAGAAAAGCGCTAAGGCCAGCGCGCAAATCGGCAGAGCCAGATAGCGCCGGGTGAAAAGATAGGAAATGCCCCCCGGCGCACCGGCCGGCAAGCTCGCGGTAAAATGCACATAGCCGACGAGATAGGTCGCGATCCAGAACAGGCCCCAGAGAATCGCGGCGCCCCAAACCGCCGCAGCAAGCCGCCACGAGAACGAGATCGAGCGAGCGAATCCGAAATGGAGCAGCAAAGCGGCCGCCGCGAAGAGGACCGTACACCAGATGGAATCGTAGGACACCCAGGCCATCGCCAATAGGGCGAAGACGGCGTGATCGCGCGGCGTTGCCGTGCGCAGCCGCAGCGCCAATAGCGCCAAGGCGACGGCGGCGAGCGCGGCCATCAGCCAGGTCATCCGCCAAAGCTGCGCCTGAAGGATGAGGACGAGCCCGAGTTGGTCGCCAAGGACGAATTGCGCGGCGAGCGCGGCGAACGCTACGATGACAACGGCGACGAAAATTGCCTGCCGGCGCCCGGTGTAGAGGCTCGCGCCGATGAGCAGCGTGGCCGCCTGGGTCACCATCGGATAATAGGATTCGACCGGCCAGCATTTCAAAAACAGCATGGGGCTGCGGCCCAGCGCCAGCGCCTTCAAATCCGGCGCGATGGGCGTCAGCAGCCGGGTGAGAACCGGCGCCCCGGCGGCGGCGGCCCCGAGCGCCGCGACGATCGCGACGCCGGCCGCGATGCGCCAACGTCGATCCTCGCGGCAGAGGACAAGGCCGAATACGCCCCAGCCCGCGAGCGCCATCAACGGGTGGATCAGGCTCGCCGCGGCAAGCGCCGCAAGCGCCAGCCACGTGCGCCCGCCAACGAGGGCGGCGAGGGCCGCGAGCACGAGCGCTTCCGCGAAGGGACGCGGAATGGCTGTGATCTCGGAATAGTGCAAATGCCACGGCCAGCCGTAATAGGTCGGCAAGAGCGCCAGAAAGATCACCACGACCGCGACGGCCTGCCAGCCGACGAACTGGCGCGCAAAAATCGACAGGGCCGCGATCCAGCAGAGGATCGACAGCCCGGCGAAAAGCCAGCTCACGCTGAGCGTGCCGAAATCCGCAACGAGGTGCTGCATCAAAAGCGGAAACAGGCTGAAGCCCAGTTGTCCGTCGTTGACGAAAATCATGTCGCGACCGACGCCGCCCGGATCGAGCTTGGCGAGCGCCTGGCCGATATAGATGTTGGCGTCGCTGTAGATGCCCTGAAACGGATGCGTCAGCACCCAGAGCGCGACCGCGATCAGCGGCAGCAGAAGATCGCTGGCGTGGAACGATCGCGCCGCGCGATACGCGCCGGCCGGCGCGGACGACGCGGTTTCGTGCCGTTCAGTGACTGGACGAACCGTCTCGAAGTCCGCCTGCATCGTCATCCTACCCGTCCGTCTCCGTGACGAAGAGCAGCGTGCGCCGGGCGAAGAAATTGAAAGTGAAGACAAGGGCCGCCGTCGGCGCCTTGGCGAGGCCGACAGGCAGGGCGGCGAAATGCACGAAAGTGAAGAGCAGCGCCTGATTCAGCGCCAGGCCGAGAAAGCCGATGGCGAAAAAGCCCAAAGCTTCGGCGCCGAGGCTGCGCTGGCGGCGGCCGCGAAAGACGAGCCGCACGCTGCCGACATAAGCGAGCAGCATGCCGAGCGTGAAGCTGACCGCCGCGGCGATCTGGTAATTGAGGCCGGCCCTGACGAAGACGATCAACAGGCCCCAGTCGAGCGCCAGAGCCGCAGCGCTGACGAGCCCATAGCCGAAGAGATCGGACGCGAAGAGCCGCAGCGCCGGATTGCGCGTCAGCAGAGCCGCAGGCTCTTGGCGCGAAACCGTTTCGGTGACAGCGCTCATGCTCAGGCCGCCACGCGCTTCGGCACCAGCCGCAGGCTCTTCAACGCCTCCTGCGCGCCGGACATGCCCGCCTCGCCATATTCGGCATCCTCGTTGACCTGCCAGACGTCATAGAGCTCGGCGCCGGCGACGATATTGGCGGCGGTGAGCATGCCGGTCATCATCGCATGGTCCTGATTGTTATATTTGTGCATGCCGTTGCGGCCGACGAGATGAAGATTGGGACAGGAGAGCTTGAGCTCGCGGCGGATCTCCTTCATGTGATCGGCATAGGTCTCGTCATAGACGGGATAGGCCTTCTTTTGCCGCACGACGCAGGCGTCGCGCACATCGGCTGGATCCATCAGGCCGATCTCGCCGATCTCGCGCGTCGCGCGGGCAATGAGCTCTTCATCGCTCGACGCCCACAGGCCATCCCCCTCGAAGCAGAAATATTCGAGGCCGAGACAGGTCGAGGTTTCGTCCGGCAGCATTTCCGGCGACCAGGAGCGGAAATTCTGCACCCGGCCGACCTTTACCTTCGGATCGTGGATATAGATCCAATTGTCGGGCAGCTCGCTCTTCGTCTCGCCGATCAGCACGACGGTGAGGAAGTCACGATATTTAAGTTCGCGCGCATGCAGCAGCGTCAGCGCCGTCGGCTTCAGCGCGGCGATCAATTCGCGCACCGGCGCCGAGGAGACGACGTGCTCGGCCGTATAATGCTCGACTTTTCCGTCGCTGCTCTCGACCGCGACCGACCAGCTATTCGTATATTTGTCGCGGGCGAGCGAGCGCAGCTTGCGGTCCATGACGATCTCGCCGCCGAGCGCCTTCACCTTGCGCGCGCAGGCTTCCCACATCATGCCCGGGCCGCGGCGCGGATAGCGGAAGGATTCGATCAGCGTTTTGGCGACCGCACCTTCCTTCTTGCGGCCGAGCGAGCGGCGAAGCCCGTCGGCGATGGCGGCGCCAAGGCTCAGGCCCTTGATGCGCTGCGCCGCCCATTCGGCGGAAATCTCGTCGCAGCTCATGCCCCAGACCTTTTCCGTATAGGTCTTGAAGAAGATCGAGAAGAGCCGCTCGCCGAATTGGTTGCGCACCCATTCGTGAAAAGTCTTCGGATCCTTCACCGGATTGAGCTTGGCATAGGCATAAGAGCCGACGCAGAGAAGGCTCGTGACAATGCCGAGATTGCGCAAAGCCTCGAAGGCTTTCAGCGGATAGGAATAGAACTTGTCGCGGTAATAGATGCGCGACAGGCGCGGCCGCTCGATGAAATCGTCGGGCAGGATCTCGTTCCAGAGATCGACCACCTCTTTCGACTTCGAGAAGAAGCGATGGCCGCCGATGTCGAACAGGTAATTCTTGTAATGCGCCGTGCGGCTGATGCCGCCGACGTATTCGGGGTCCTGCTCGATGACGAGGACGGACTTGCCCGCCTTGGCGAGGCTATAGGCGGCCGTAAGCCCGGCGGGACCGGCACCGATGACCAAGGCGTCGAGCTTTTTCAAGGGCTTCTCCAGCGCAGCCGAAAACCGCGGTGTTCGGACCGCGGCCGGCGGGGAGAGAAGACCATTAATAAGTTAAAGCGGGCTTAGGCGGATCGGTGAAAGAGCCGCTAATCGCGGTGACCGGCGCAATAAGAGCACGCGCCAGCTAAACGTTTAATTATCCAAGAAGCTCCGCAGCTTTCTGGACCGAGACGGATGCTTCAACTTACGCAGCGCCTTCGCCTCGATCTGGCGGATGCGCTCGCGCGTCACCGAGAACTGCTGGCCGACTTCTTCGAGCGTATGGTCGGTGTTCATGCCGATGCCGAAGCGCATGCGCAGCACGCGTTCCTCGCGCGGCGTGAGCGAGGCAAGCACCCGCGTCGTCGTCTCGCGCAGGTT
>NZ_CANSHK010000041.1:0-28960 GCF_947646745.1 uncultured Methylovirgula sp.
AACGGGCGCCGCCGCTGAAGCCCGACCTGACCAAAGAAATTCCGGTCGATCTTGTCGCCCAGCCGCCTTCGGGGAGCGGGCCTCCCGGGGCCGCGGCCGGGTCGTCGCCCGCGGCGGCCAAACCCGCCGCCAAGCCGGCGCCGCCCAAACCAGCGCCGTCTCCGGCCGCGCCGAAGCCCGCTGCGGCCAAGCCGCCCGCCCCGTCTGCGCCCAAGCTGGCGCCAAAGCCGGACGCCAAGCCCGAGCCACCCAAGCCCGAGCCGCCCAAACCAGCACCGCCCAAGCCAGCACCGCCCAAGCCGCAACCGCCGAAATTGGCGCCGCCCACGGCGCAACCGCCGAAATCGGCGCCGCCCAAGCCTGAACCGCCCAAGCCTGAACCGACCAAGCCAGAAGCGACCAAGCCAGAAGCGGCAAAACCCCTGCCAAAACTGGCCCCGCCGCCGGTCCAAGCGGCCCCGAAACCGGCGCCCCCGCCGGCCCCGCCGCCGCAGGCTATTAAGCCGCCGAGCCCGACGCCGACAGCGCCGGCGCAAACCGCGAACGCGCCACAGGTCCCGACCCAGGACGATTCGCCTGCCGTAACCGTCCCGCGGCCAAGCGATGATGGCGACGAGATCGTGAGTTATCAGACGCTCGTCTTCGGCATACTGGAATTGAAGAAGCAATTTCCCGCCGATGCGCTGCGCCGCGGCGCCTTCGGTACGGCGATGGTCTATTTTGATCTGAACGACGACGGCTCGGTGAAGAGCGAAAAACTCCTGCGCTCGAGCGGCGATGCGGCGCTCGATGTCGAAAGCCTGGCGCTGATCCAGCGCGCGGCGCCGTTCCCCAAGCCGCCCCCGGGGGCGCAAAAATTCTTTGCCGTGGACATCACGTTCCCGAAGCCGAATTGACGCTTTATTCAAACGTCAGCTCGCCCTGGGCCGGCGTCTCGATCAGGCTCTCGACCGCCTGCGCGAGCAAGGCGAGGTCCGACGGGCGTGAGAAGCGATGCTCGGCGTCCTTGACCAAGGTGAGTACGACCGGATCGCCGGCCAGATGTTCGACGAGCCGTGTCGCATATGTCCAAGGCACGTCGCTATCGTTCATGCCTTGCAGGACATGGATGGGGCAATGGGTGCGGACCGTGGCGTCGAGGATCAGATGTTTGCGTCCCTCTTCGATCAGCGTGCGGGTGATCGGATAGGGCGAGGCCGAATAGGCCGAAGGCAGAAAGCAGCGGCCGTTTTTCTCAAGGTCGCGACGCAATTGCGGCGAAAGCTGATCGAAGATCAGCCGTTCGGTCATGTCCGCCGCCGGCGCGATCAGGATCAGGCCGGCGAGCCGCTGGGCCTCGCCGCTGGCCGCCAGCGCTTGCGCGCAGAGCAGAGCAAGCCAGCCGCCCATCGACGAACCGACGAGGATCTGCGGGCCTCGGCTTTCGGCGCGGATCACGGCGAGGGATTCCTCGAGCCAGGCGCCGATCGTGCCGTCCTCGAACCGCCCCTCCGATTCGCCGTGCCCCGAATAATCGAAGCGCAGAAAGCCGCGGCCGGTCTTGGCCGCATGATCGTCGAGAAAGCTCGCCTTGGTCGCGCGCATGTCGGACATGAACCCGCCGAGCCAGACGAGGCCGGGCAGGGCGGCATTGACGGCGGGGCGCCGCAGAAAAGCGATGCGCCGCGCCGGCGCGCCGACAGCAAGGAATTGTGGACGAAGCGTCGCCGCGGCCGTCGTTGTTTGGCTCTGCATCGCCATCGCCTCTATCCTCGCAGCATGAATCGCGCGCTTAGACCAAACATTGGATGGCGTCCGCAAGGGCCGGATTCGTGGCCTCGCTGACCGGCCCGGCCGCACCCGCGGGTGCTTGGTCCGGCCGCGGCCCGCATCCGCTCGCCGGCCGGACGATCCTGCAGATCGTGCCGCAGCTCGAGACCGGCGGGGCCGACGGCGCAACCCTCGAGATTGCCGAGGCGCTCGCCAATGTCGGCGCGCGGGCGCTCGTCGCCAGCGACGGCGGCCGCCTCGTTCCGGAATTGCAGGCCAAGGGCGGCCTCTGGCTGCCATTTCCGGCGCAGACCCGCAATCCGCTGGCTATGGCGCTCAACCAGGCGAAGCTCGCCGACCTTATCTGGCGCGAGCGTGTCGCGCTGGTTCATGCGCATTCCCGCGCGCCGGCCTGGGTCGCCTATGGGGCGACACGGCGCACGCGCACGCCGTTCGTTACCACCTTTCATGGCGTCTATTCCGGCACCGGCGCATTCAAGCGCAATTACAATGCGGTCATGGCCAAAGGCGATCGGATCATCGCCAATTCGGCGTTCACCGCGCGGCACATCGGCGACGTCTATCCCGATGCCGCGGCGCGCACCCACATCATCGAGCGCGGGATCGATCTGCACCAGTTCGATCCGGCGATGGTCGAGTGGGGCCGGGTGCTCAATCTGCGCCGCGCTTGGAATGTTGCGATCGATGAACGCATCGTGCTGCTGCCGGGGCGGTTTTCGGCCCGCAAAGGCCAATTGGCGCTGATCGAGGCGGCGCGGCTGTTGACCACGGCAGGATTGACCGGGGTCAAATTCATCCTCGCGGGGGATGGGCCGGCGGGCGACCTCAAGGAAATCGATGCCGCGATCGCCAAAGCCGGGCTCGCCGGCATAGTTGTGCGGACCGCCCCTTGCGGGGATATGCCAGCGGCGTTGCTGGCGGCCTCGGTCGTCGCGGTGCCATCGACGCAGCCGGAGGCCTTTGGCCGCATCGCGGCAGAAGCGCAGGCGATGGGCACGCCGGCGGTCGTCTCCGATCTCGGCGCCTTGGCCGAAGTCGTCGCCGCCCCGCCGGAGGTCGATTTCGGGGCGCGAACCGGCTGGCGGGTGCCGCCCGGCGATGCGCGGGCTCTGGCAGCGGCGCTTTACGATGTCTTAACTCTTGGGGCGAGCGCGCGGGAAAACCTGTCGATAAGAGCCCGCGCCCGCGTTCTATCGCGCTTTTCGATCACCCGCATGCAGGCCGAGACCCTTGCCGCCTATGCGCAATTGCTCGGCTCATGAGCCGCCCTGTGGCGGATCGAACGCGGCGTCCCGCTTTTGCTTGTTCTTGCGCGCGGCGCATTGACTTCGCGCCGCATTGCGCCGATTTTCATTATGGGCCCGGTCTGTTTGCGGTGGGTTGACGAACCGAATTGCATGGTTCTCGCCCGCAAGCGCCGGGTTCGATCATTCACAAAAGGAGATTGTCCCCATTCGCCGTCCCATGAAGAGCACCCAGGCCCCGCAAAAGGACGGGCCTCGCACGAACCGTGAAATCCGCGCCCGCGAAGTCCAGCTTATCGATGCCGAAGGCCATAACCGCGGTATCGTCCCTATTCTTGAGGCGCAGCAATTGGCAGACGATGCCGGATTGGACCTTGTCGAGATCGTGCCGACCGCCAATCCTCCCGTCTGCAAAATTCTCGATTACGGCAAATTCCGGTTTCTCGAGCAGAAGAAGGCCGCCGAAGCGCGCAAGAAGCAGAAGGTGGTCGAAATCAAAGAGATCAAGCTGCGTCCCGGCATCGACGACCACGATTATGAGGTCAAGATGAAGTCGGTGATGCGCTTTTTCGAGGAAGGCGACAAGGTGAAGGTCACTTTGCGCTTTCGCGGCCGCGAGATGGCGCACCAGGAACTCGGCTATCGATTGCTGGAGCGGGTGCGCAGCGAGACCTTGCCCTTCGCCAAGGTCGAGGCCGAGCCGTCGATGGAAGGCCGCCAGATGGTGATGGTGCTGGCGCCGAAATAAGGCGCCGGGTTGCCTTTCCCGCAGCTTTGCGCTTATAAGCTCCGCTTCCCCGAACCGCCCGGCTGAAAAGGGCTGCCGTGGCGGTTCGTTAGGCTCGTTCGGCAACGAACGGGAGCGGGAATTTTCCGCTCAAACAAAAATTTGGCGGCAGCGCCCGGCGCTGGCCGACCTATGGAGACGAGCAAATGCCCAAGTTGAAGACGAAGTCCGGCGCCAAAAAGCGCTTTAAGCTGACCGGCACCGGCAAGGTGGTCTATGCCCATCGCGGCAAGCGCCACGGCATGATCAAGCGCACCAACAAGCAGATCCGCAATCTGCGCGGCACCAATGTGCTGTTCAAGAGCGACGGCGACAACGTGAAGAAGTTCTTCCTGCCGAACGATTAGACCGTTTGGCTGATGTCCCCTTCCTTGATTTCGTGAATTCCGGAGATGTTTTATGGCTCGCGTTAAACGCGGCGTCACCTCGCACGCCAAACATAAGAAGACCCTGAAGGCCGCCAAAGGTTTCTACGGCCGCCGTAAGAATACGATCCGCGCCGCCAAGGCGGCCGTCGACCGTTCGATGCAATATGCGACGCGCGACCGCAAAGTCCGCAAGCGCGAGTTTCGCGCTTTGTGGATTCAGCGTCTCAACGCGGCGGTGCGCGAATTCGGCCTGACCTATTCGCGCTTCATCAACGGGCTCGACCGCGCCGGCATCGAAGTCGACCGCAAGGTTCTCTCCGAGCTCGCAATCAGCGAGCCGGCGGCGTTCAAGGCGATCGTCGAGGCTGCCAAGGCCGCCCTCCCGGCCCAGGCCTGAGCCGCCAATTGCCTCTGGCAATCCGCGCGCGCCGGCCCTAGATTGGACCGGCGGAGCTGCGGGGTGCGTGAGGATCATATTCCCCGGGGCCTTATCGATCTCGACGGGAGCTGTCCCTGTCCTTGCCCGTGGGCTTGGGCACACGGCGCCCACCTACTTTGTAGGTTCCCGGGATCGAATCCCACGGCCATCGTGGCCCCGCGCTTGCCCTCTCTGAATCTCCAGAACTCGCCGTGACCGACGCGTCTCCCAAAGCCGCTTTGCGTGCCGAAGCTCTCGCGCGGCGCACGCATGTCACCGGGGCCGAGGCCGCGGCCTTTGCCGCGCATCTCGCCGAAGCTGGCAGTGCCTTCGCGGTCGAACGGGGCGCTAAGATCGCCTCGGCCTTCTGGGCGATCAAGGACGAGGTTGCGACCCTGCCGCTGCTCGCGGGGCTCGCCGCGCGCCAGATCGCCACGGCGCTGCCGGTGATGCGCGGCTTCGGCAAGCCGCTTGAATTCCGCCTGTGGCGGTCGGGCGAACCCCTCGCCGAGGCCAAATGGGGCATTATGGAACCGCTGCCGGCGCCGGAAGTGTTTCCCGATCTCCTCTTCGTGCCGGTCGCCGGCTTTGACCGCGCCGGCAATCGGCTGGGTTATGGCGCCGGCTTCTACGACCGCACGCTCAGGCGGCTGCGGCAGAGGCAACGAATCGTTGCGGTCGGCATTGCCTATTCCGTGCAGGAAGTCGCCGCCGTCCCTGCCGAGACTTATGACGAAAAGCTCGATTTCGTCCTGACCGACCGCGAATGGATCGTCTGCGGCTAGCTGTTGCCATACGGAAAGTCTTTCATGCTCAACATCCCGCCGCGTCTGCTGCCGATTCTTCTGCTGATCTGCTCGAATATCTTTATGACCTTCGCCTGGTACGGGCATCTGAAGTTCAAGGACAAGCCGCTCTGGCTCGTCATCATTTTGAGCTGGATGATCGCGTTCGTCGAATATTGCTTCGCCGTGCCGGCCAATCGCTACGGCAGCGCGGTCTACGATGGTGCCGAACTCAAAGCGATGCAGGAAGTCATAACACTGACCGTGTTCGCGATCTTTTCGGTGCTCTATCTCGATCAGCGTCTGACCTTCAATCATCTGATCGGCTTTGGTCTCATCGCGCTGGGTGCCTTCTTCGTCTTCAAGGGCCCGTTCGACGGGTGGCATTTCGGCTAGCCGGGCTTTATGCTGCGGCGATAGCAGGAATTTCGTATGCGGCTCCTCTTCATCGGCGATGTCGTCGGCCGTGCCGGCCGCCTCGTGCTCACCGAGACTCTGCCTGCCTTGCGCCGCGCCTGGCAGCTCGATTGCGTCATCGTCAATGGCGAGAACGCCGCCGGCGGTTTCGGCATCACCGAAGCGATCCTCGGCGATTTTCTCGCTGCCGGCGCCGATTGCGTCACGCTTGGCAATCACGCTTTCGACCAGCGTGAAGCTTTGAGCTTCATTGAATTTCAGCCGCGCTTGGTGCGGCCGGCGAATTTTCCTGCCGGCACGCCGGGGCGCGGCGCGACGCTGATCGAAACCGCGGCCGGGGCGCGCGTGCTGGTCGTCAATCTCATGGGCCGGCTGTTCATGGACGCACTCGACGATCCGTTCGCGGTCGGGGCGCGCGAGATCGCAGCCTGTCCGCTCGGCGAAGCCTGCGATGCAGCCGTCATCGACTTTCATGCCGAGGCAACCAGCGAAAAGCAGGCTTTCGCGCATTTCATGGACGGTCGCGTCTCGCTCGTCGTCGGCACCCATACCCATGTGCCGACGGCGGATCATCAGATCCTGCCGCAGGGCACCGCCTATCAGAGCGATGCGGGCATGACCGGCGATTACGATTCGGTCATCGGCATGGAAAAGGAGGAGCCGCTGCGCCGTTTCGTCAGCAAGGTGCCGGGCAATCGGCTGGAGCCTGCCGCCGGCGGCGCGACGCTTTGCGGCCTCGCCGTCGAAACCGATGCGCAAGGCCATGCGATCAAGATTGCGCCGGTGCGGATGGGGGGCCGGCTCTCGCAGGCCAAGCCCGATTTTTGGAGTTGAGTGTGGATCGCGGATTGATCTTTGCCGCATCGATTCTGATGTTTCTGTCCGGGCCCCTCGCGGCGCAGACGGTTTTTGTCCCGCCGTCGGCCATTCATGCGGCCGATATGCTGCCGGCGGCCCCCAAAGATGGCAGCGCGGTCCAGAAAGCCGACCTTGCGGAGCTGCATCGGATCCAGGCGCACCGCACCGCTGCCGCGGTTGCCAGGGCGCAGGCTGACGCCGCAACGCGCAACGTCTTTCTCTTCGCGACGATCTTCGGGCCGCGCTTCAACGCCAAAGCCCTGCCTCTGACGGCGGCGCTTTCGGCCGATGTCGAAGCGGCCGAGAAAGCCGACATCGAGCCCGTCAAATATGTCTTCGTCCGCCTCCGGCCCTTCCAGTTCGACAAGACGCTGCATCCCGTCTGCCCGGCAAGCAAGAAGCCGGATTCCTATCCGAGCGGCCATGCGATGAGCGGTTATCTCGAAGCGCTTACGCTCGCCTCGATCCTGCCCGAAAAAAAGGACGCGATCTTTGCCCGCGCCGACGATTATGCGCAGAACCGGCTTGTCTGCGGCGTGCATTACCCGAGCGATGTCGCAGCGGCGCGGCTGCTCGCCTATGCGCTTTTCGCGCTTCTCGCCGATGACCCGCGCTTCGCGGCTGCGCGCTTTGCGGCGCAAAGCGAATTGCGCAATCGGCTCGGCCGCCAGGCGGCGCAATGAGTGTGCCTATGCCAGGCAACGATCCGCGGCTGCGCCGCACGCTGCAGCTCGTCATCGCGCTGAACCTCGGCTTTTTTGCCGTCGAATTCGCCGTCGCGACGGCGATCGGCGCCGTCTCGCTCTTTGCCGACAGTGTCGATTTCCTCGAGGACATGGCGATGAGCCTGCTGGTGCTTGCCGCCATGCGCCTATCGCCGCTGATGCGGGCGCGGATCGGTTTTGGATTGGCCGGCGTGCTGCTGGCACCGGTCATCGCCTTCCTGGCAACGCTTGCGCATAAATTCACCGCCGCCGTGCCGCATGCACCGGAGCCACTGCCTTTTGCCCTCACGGGCCTTGCCGCGCTCGCGGTCAACGCCACCTGCGCGCTTCTGCTCGCCCGGGTGCGCCATGCCGGCGGCAGCCTGACGCGGGCGGCGTTTCTCTCGGCCCGCAACGACATGATCGCCAATCTCGCCATTATGGCAGCGGCCGGGCTAACGGCGCTCTGGCCGAGCATCTGGCCGGATATTGTCGTCGGCCTCGGCATCGCCGGGCTGAATGCCGACGCGGCCAAGGAAATCTGGGCCGCCGCCCGCCGCGAACATGGCGCCGCATTGGCGGCCCGCGACGGTGGCGGCGAAGCCCCCTAGAGCGGGATGCGAAAAGCGTCAGCGGTTTTTCGCAAAAGATCCTGCTCTAAACGATGAGAATCGATCGCGTTTTATGATTTCGGGCCGATTCGATCCGAAATCATCGTGATCTAGGCTCTTCCTTTATTTTCGCCGCGCGCCGGCTTATAGACCGGCCCGAAACGGCCGTCGGGGGCGGCCGCTCCGAAACAGCAACGTGAGCCAGGATTTGAGGGCTGCATGGCAGGGCATAGTCAGTTCAAGAACATCATGCACAAGAAGGGCAAGCAGGATGCGATCCGCTCCAAGCTCTTCTCCAAGCTGGCGCGCGAAATCACCGTTGCCGCCAAGCTCGGCCTGCCCGACCCGGCCATGAATGCAAGGCTTCGCGCCGCGGTGCTCGCCGCCCGCGCGGAAAACATGCCGAAGGACAATATCGAGCGGGCGATCAAGAAGGCCTCGGCCGCGGATTCCGAAAATTATGACGAGGTCCGCTACGAAGGCTATGCGCCGGGCGGCGTCGCCGTTATCGTCGAGGCGCTGACGGACAATCGCAATCGCACCGCCGGGGAAGTGCGCTCCTATTTCGCCAAGGCCGGCGGCACGCTGGCGGAGACCGGCGCCGTCTCCTTCATGTTCGATCATATCGGGGCGATCGAATTTCCAAGAAAAGCGGCGTCCGAGGATGAAATGCTTGAGGCCGCGATCGACGCCGGCGCCGAGGATGTCGTCACGACCGAGGAAAGCCATCAGATCACGACGACGCTGGAGATGATGCGCGACGTGGCGCAGAAGCTCGAGGCGAAATTCGGCGAGCCGAGCAAAGTCGGATTTATTTGGAAGCCGCAGACGAGCATTGGCGTCGATGACGAAGCGGGCGAGAAGATCCTGCGCCTCGTCGATGCGCTCGAAGACAATGATGACGTGCAGAACGTCTATGCCAATTTCGAGATTTCCGACGCGCTGATGGCGAAGCTCAGCGGTTAGCTTTCTTAAGGGACGTCAGCGCCGTCTCAAGCGCGGCAAAATCGACGGGCTTCGTCAAGAATGCGTCGATGCCGGCGGCGAGCGCCTGCGCCTTGGTCGCCGCGAAAGCATCGGCGGTGACGGCGAGGATGAGGCAGCGCGGCGCGCCGGCCGCCGTTTCGAGCCGCCGGATCCCGCGCGCCAAAGCCAAGCCGTCGAGGCGCGGCATTCTCAGATCGACGATCATCGCGTCGAACGGCGCTTCGGCAAGGGCCGCCCGCGCGGCGCTGAGCGCCGCAATGCCATCGCCGGCGCGGCTGAGCCTGGCGCCGCATCGCTCGAGATGTTTCTGCAGAACGAGCGCGTTGATGTCATTATCCTCGGCAAGCAGGATTTTGCGGCCGGACAGATCGAGCGGCGCTAGAGCGACAGCCGGTTGCGGGACAGCTTGCGCGGCGCCAAGGCGCGCCAGCAGCGAACGCAGCCGCAAGGGCTTCACGAGCCAGCCGTCGAAGGTGCGCAAGGCTTGCGGCGCAAACGCGCGCCGTTCCGCGGCGGTGAAAAGCACCAGCTTTTGCGCAACGCCCGCGGCCTCGGCCGCCGCGCTAAGTTCCAAGGTCGCGGCCTCGCCGAGTGCGCAATCGACGATCACGGTCTGCGGCCGATCGGTCCTTGCCGCAGCATTGGCGAGGGCGGCAAGGCCGGATTTCAGCGTTGGCGCCCGAGCGGCTTCGGCCCCGAGTTCCGTCAGTTTTTCGACGAGATAGGGCGCTTCGAATGGCGAAGGTGAGACGATGAGAAAGCGCCGGTCGAGCCGCTCGGGCGCGGGCTCGTGGCTTGCTGCGCCAACCAGCGGCAACGTCAGCACAAAGGTTGCGCCACGCGGCGACGTGGATTCGAGGTGAAGCCGTCCGCCCATCCGCTCGGCAAGCTGGCGCGAGATCGCGAGCCCGAGGCCGGTGCCGCTTCCCTCGCGCGGCGCCGCCTGGGCGAATTCCTCGAAAATGACGTTGGGATTCTGGCCAGCGACGCCCGGTCCCGTGTCGATGACCGCGAATTTGATCGCCTCCGCCGCGCGGCTCACCCGCAGGCCGACGCCGCCCTGGGTCGTGAATTTGACAGCGTTGCCGGCGAGATTGAGCAGCACTTGCCGCAGCCGCGCCGCATCGCCGACGACACAGGCCGGAAGATCGGCGGCGATATGGCTCGCAATATCGAGACCCTTGGCGTGCGCGCGCGGCGCCAAAATCTCGATTGTGCCCTCGACAAGCAAGCTGAGGTCGAAGGGCGCTTCGGTCAGCGTGACCTTGCCGGCTTCGATCTTCGAGAGGTCGAGGATTTCATCGACCAGGGCCGCAAGGCTTCGCCCCGACGCGCGAATGGCCTCGACATAGGCGCGTTGTTCCGGCTCAAGCGCCGTCGCGGCCAAGAGATCGGCGAGGCCGAGAATGCCATTGAGGGGGGTGCGGATCTCATGGCTCATCGTGGCTAGAAGCCGCGATTTCGCTTCGCTCGCCGCCTCGGCGCGGTCGCGCGCGTTCTCGGCCTCCTGGCGCGTGAAAGCCTCATCGGCCGCGTCCTTGCCGGCCAAGTGCGGCGCCCGCTCGGGCGCGGACGATAGAAGGGCTTCGCGCATACGCTGTTTCTACGCGCGAAGCCTTGCGATTGTGTTGTCCGAGAGTGCAGAAGTTTAGAGTCGCGGCGCAGAGAGGTCCGCGCCGCCCCTGGCTATTGGATCAGGCGGTCGAGTTGAATCCCCGCCGTCGAATGCAATTCCTTGCTCTCGACGGTGCCATTGCCGTCCTTGTCGGCGGCTTTGAACAGCGAGGCGGCCAAGCCGACATATTCATCTTTCGTCAAGGTTTTGTCCTTGTCGGGGTCGGCCGCGACAAAGTTCTTCTTGCTGACGTGATGCGCTGCTTCCTTCATATCGAGCGTGCCGTCTTTGTCCTTGTCGAGCTTGTCGAATTCGGTCGCGGCGGCAGTCTTGGCTTCGTTGAGGTCGATTGACCCGTCTTTGTCCGCGTCGGCGGCGGTCAGCGCCATTGCGGCCGAAGCCTGGGACAAAGCGGAGAGCGCCAGCGGCGCGGCAGACAGGCCAACAACACCAAACAACATCATAATGGAACGGCGGAGGCTGGACATGCGTCTCTCCATAAAATGGTGCAACGCAGAATAATACGGCCGACACATGCCGTAAACGCCAAGGTTCAACGCTCGCTGTTTGGCGAACGTTCCGGACTTTTCGGAAGAACGGGAGAGAATTCGTTCTTCGGCGCCGCCGGCATCACTGGGCTGCGCCGGCGCGATGTTTAGGCCGCGCGCAAGGCCTGCCCGTTGCTGATTCGATAAGACAGGGCCTCGGCGAGATGCGGACGCCCGACGGTCGAAGCGCCGTCGAGATCGGCGATGGTGCGGGCGAGCTTCAACGTGCGATGGAAGCCGCGTGCGGACAGATTGAGCCGTTCCGAGGCCTCGCGCAGCAAGGCCATGCCGGCCACATCCGGCCGCGCCGCCTCTTCGATGACGGAACCCGGCGCCGCCGCATTGGCGGAAACATGCGGCAGGCCCAGCGCGGCATAGCGCGCAATTTGAATGTGCCGCGCCGCCGCGACGCGCGCGGCGACCTCGGCGGAGCCTTCGGCAGGCGGCGGCAACAGCAGATCGGCGGCATTGACCGCAGGCACCTCGATCATGAGATCGATCCGATCGAGCAGCGGGCCGGAGAGGCGCGCCTGATATTGCCCGACGCACCGCGCCGCAGGCTGTCGGCTGCAACTGAAGCCCGGATCGAGCGCATGGCCGCAACGGCAAGGGTTCATCGCCGCGACGAGCTGAAACCGCGACGGGTAGACGATCCGATGATTGGCACGGGCGATGGCAACTTCGCCGGTTTCGAGCGGTTGGCGCAGCGAGTCGAGAACCTGCGGCTGGAATTCGGGCAGTTCATCGAGAAACAGCACGCCTTGATGGGCAAGCGAAATTTCGCCCGGCCGGGCATGGACGCCGCCGCCGACCAGTGCCGCCATCGAGGCCGAATGATGCGGCGCGCGAAACGGCCGCCGATCGGTCAAGGCGCCGCCTGCCAATTGTCCGGCGACCGAATGGATGAGGGAGACTTCGAGCAATTCCTGCGGCGTCAGCGGCGGCAGGATCGACGGCAGCCGTGCCGCCAGCATGGATTTGCCGGCACCGGGCGGTCCGTTCATGAGCAGGTTATGGCCGCCGGCAGCGGCGATTTCGAGCGCCCGCTTGGCGCTTTCCTGGCCTTTGATATCGCGCAGATCCGGCTGAAGGCCGACAGCGCCGCGGATTGCCGGGCTCGGCCGGCTCAACACCTGCGCGCCCTTGAAATGATTGGCGAGCTGGATCAGCGAGCGCGGCGCCAGGACGTCCATATCCTGCGACGCCCAGGCGGCCTCGCCGCCGCGCGCCTGCGGGCAGATCAAGCCATGGCCGCGTGCATTGGCGGCGATCGCCGCAGGCAGAACGCCGGCAACCTCGGTGATCGCGCCGTCGAGCGCGAGTTCGCCGAGAATCGTGAAACCTTGGATCGCATCGGCCGGGATGGCGCCGATTGCCGCCATGATCCCGACCGCGATCGGCAAATCGTAATGGCTGCCCTCCTTCGGCAGGTCGGCCGGCGCCAGATTGACGGTGATGCGCTTGGCGGGCAGGGCGAGCCCCGACGCATTCAATGCGGCGCGCACTCGCTCGCGCGATTCGGCGACGGCCTTGTCGCCGAGACCGACCAGCGTGAACATCACATTACCGTTAGCAATCTGCACCTGCACGTCGACAGGCCGCGCCTCGATCCCCTCAAAGGCAACTGTCGCGACCCGCACAACCATCGCCAACCCCTCGCATCCCTCGCGCGTCGTCGGCAAAAGCTAAGCATAACTTCGGGATAACGGCAAGAACAATTGCAGAACATCAGCAAACCGGCCGCTCGTCGTGCTAGCGTCGATGGCGGCGCGCCGCCGCTTATGCGACGATTTGAATCCTTGCCCAAAGGGCGGCGCGCTGGCTCAGGATTTCATGATGGCTGCCGCTCGCAGAGTCTTTGCCGATCCCGCTGCCGATGCGGCGCGCCTGCTGTTTCGGCTCGCGCTTTTTTTGCTGATGGTCGCGACGCCGGTGGCGGAACTCGTCTATCGCGGGCCGCTCTATGTCTTCCTGCCGGTCGGCGCCTGCATCCTGATCGTCGCCGGCCGCTTGGCGCGGGCGCGGGAAGGGCGGCCGAAACTGTTGAAGCTTCTGAGCTCGCCGATTGCGGGGGCGGCGCTGTTCTTGTTCTTCTGGGCCGGTCTTTCGCTTCTGTGGACGCCGTTTCCCGACGAAGCGGCGACGCGGTTCTTCAAGGCCGCCGGGACGGCGCTTCTGGTCTTCTTCGCCATCCTTGCGCTGCCGGCAAAGACGGAAGCAGAAAATCTCTATCTGCTGCCGATCGGTCTCACGATCACGGCCGTTGCGACGGTCGCGTTGACGCTTTTCGCCCCGCACATGTTCTGGCAGGGGGAGCATCCCGATTCGACACTTGCCCAGCGCAGCGTCATGACGGTCACGGTCCTGCTATGGCCAGCCCTTGGCGCGCTCGGGCTGCGGGAACGATGGTTCCTCGCGGTGGGTCTCGCGGCGGTCGTGACCGCGGCCGCCTTGGCAACCTTCATCCAGGTCGCACTGGTGGCGCTCGCCCTTTCGGCCATCGTCTATGCGATCGCCGTCAGCGAGCCGCAAAAGGTCGGCCAGATCCTTGGCTTTGGCCTCGCCGCCTTGGCGGTGCTTGCACCGGTTGCGGCGCTCGCGACGCTCGCCATTACCAGTCTCGCGCATGTGCCGCATGTCGGGCCGGGGCTCGTTTTTGCGGATCTTTTTCTGCGCCAATGGCCGCGGTTCATTACCGGGCATGGCCTGGATTTCGCGCAGCGTGCGCTCGAAATCGGCGTGCTGCCGCGCGGCGCGCCGCGCAGCATCCTGTTCAAGTTCTGGTATGAGCTCGGCGTCCTCGGCGTGCTGGCCTTCGCGGTTCTGGCGGTCAGCGTCTTCATCGCTGCGGGGCGGGCGCCGGCCTATATCGCGCCGGCTTTGCTGGCCGGCCTCGTTTCGGGTCTCGTCGTCGCCATTTGGGGCGCCGAGACAACGCAGATCTGGTGGATTTCGCTGTCGGGGCTCGATGCCATTGCCCTCGCGCTTCTGTGCAAAGGCCTGCCGCTTGCCAAACGCCCGCTGGCGCCGCCGGCGGAATCCGAGCCGTTCGAAACGGATGTGAGCGCGGATTTCGAAGATTGACGGCACAACTGCGATGATTTCGGATCGAAACGACCCGAAATCCATAAACGGGATCGATTCTAACGTTTAGAGCCGGATTTCTAGTGCCGGGTTTCGTCGCCGCTTTCGACTGGCGGAAGCTGGGCGATTTCCTCGTCTGTGAACAGCCGGCTGCGCGTCAGGAAGCGGACGTTCTCCGGCGATTCGAGCGAAAAGCCCGAGCCGCGGCCGGGTACGACATCGATCGTCAGATGCGTGTGCTTCCAATATTCGAATTGCGACTGGCTCATATAGAACGGCGCGTCGCCGATCGTGCCGAGCTTCACGTCGCTGCCGCCGACGCGGAAGTCGCCGCGCGGGTAGCACATCGGCGCAGAGCCGTCGCAGCAGCCGCCGGATTGATGAAACATCACCGGGCCATGGACCGCTTCGAGCTTGGCGATCAGCGCGAGCGCTTCGGGTGTTGCAGCGACGCGTTCGGGCACATCCACCTCCCGGCCTAGAAACATCGAGAGCGGCGCAAGGCCGCTCTCAAATTATTTGAGACGCCGCGGGCCGGCGTCAAGGCGGCTCGCCTAGAAGAAGCCGAGCGCCTTGGGGCTATAGCTGACGAGCAGGTTCTTCGTCTGCTGATAATGATCGAGCATCATCTTGTGGTTCTCGCGGCCGATGCCGGATTTCTTGTAACCGCCAAACGCCGCATGCGACGGATAGAGGTGGTAGCAATTCGTCCAGACGCGGCCCGCCTGAATGCCGCGGCCCATGCGATAGGCGCGGTTGATGTCGCGCGTCCACAAGCCGGCGCCGAGGCCGTAAAGCGTGTCGTTGGCGAGTTCGAGCGCTTCGGCTTCCGTCTTGAACGTCGTGACGGCGAGAACCGGGCCGAAGATTTCTTCCTGGAAGACGCGCATCTTATTTTGGCCCTCGAGGACCGTCGGCTTGACGTAATAGCCCTCGCTGAGCTCGCCCGCGAGAACGTTGCGTTCGCCGCCGGTCAGCACTTTCGCGCCTTCCTTCTTGCCGATGTCGATATAGGAGAGGATTTTCTCCAACTGATCGTTCGAAGCCTGCGCGCCGATCATCGTCGACGGATCGAGCGGATGGCCGGTCTTGATCTTCTCGACACGCTTGATCGCCTTTTCCATGAACTTGTCATAGATCGATTCCTGCACGAGCGCGCGGCTCGGGCAGGTACAGACTTCGCCTTGGTTCAGCGCGAACATGGCGAAACCTTCGAGCGCCTTGTCGAAGAAATCGTCATCTTCGGACATGACGTCGGCGAAGAAGATGTTCGGCGATTTGCCGCCGAGTTCCAGCGTCACCGGAATGATGTTTTCCGACGCATATTGCATGATGAGCCGGCCGGTCGTCGTCTCGCCGGTGAAGGCGATCTTGGCGATGCGCTTGTTCTGCGCCAGCGGCTTGCCGGCCTCGACGCCGAAGCCGTTGACAATGTTGAGCACGCCGGGCGGCAGGATGTCGGCGATGATGTCGGCCATCACCATGATGCTCGTCGGCGTCTGTTCAGCCGGTTTCATCACGACGCAATTGCCGGCGGCGAGCGCCGGAGCGAGCTTCCACGCAGCCATCAGCAGCGGGAAGTTCCACGGGATGATCTGGCCGACGACGCCAAGCGGCTCGTGGAAATGATAGGCGACCGTCGTATGGTCGAGTTCGGATATGCCGCCTTCCTGCGCGAGGATACAGCCGGCGAAATAGCGGAAATGGTCGATCACGAGTGGCACATCGGCGGCGGTCGTCTCGCGGATCGGCTTGCCGTTGTCGATCGTCTCGGCGAGCGCCAGGAGGTTAAGCTTGCTCTCCAGCCGGTCGGCGATCTTGTTCAGGAGCTTAGCGCGGTGCGCCGGCGCGGTATTGCCCCAGGCTTCGCGGGCGGCGTGCGCGGCGTCGAGCGCCAGTTCGATGTCCTCAGCCGTCGAGCGCGCCACCTGGCAGAACGGCTTGCCGGTGATCGGGCTGACGTTGTCGAAATATTGGCCACGAACCGGCGGCACCCATTTGCCACCGATGAAATTGTCATAGCGTTCGCGGAGCGCCACCTGTTGCTTCAATTCCTGAAGGCTTTGCGCGAGCATTCTGAGACCTCCCTCTATCGGATCGCTTATTGGCGGGCATTATCGCCCGAAGTTCGAATGAGGCAATAGGCTTACAGTCCTAGATGCCCCTGCGGTGATGGCATAGCCGACCCAAGCCTTTTGCTTGGCTCGCGCCAATTTATACTTGTTTTAAACTGAGCTGCGTCTCGGGGTTGCGTTCTTTTTAACTGCTATAAAGTTGCGACCCTTCTCTTGCACGGGCGTCCGTTCGTCGCCATTACCTGAAGGCAGGCAAATACACCTGCCGGACGTCCGGGCCTTGAGCTGAATCAAATGATCGTTTGTTCCTGCAATGCCATTTCGGATACGAGCGTAAAGGCTTCCATCCACAGCGAGAAATGTCCACGGACGCCGGGTGCCGTGTACCGCTGCCTTGGCTGCAAGCCATGCTGCGGACGGTGCTTTGCGACGGTGCGCGCCATCATCGAGGAGGCGACGAGCCGAACGGGCGAGATGGCCGCCGTGGGCACGGCGCAAACATCGGTGGCACGTCTTGACGAACATCGGCATGCGCATGACGCGGGTCATGTGCATGAGGATTGCGACGGCGGTTGCGAGGCCTGCGCAGCCGCAGCGGCCTGAACGCGGCGTCGAAATTCCGCGTCGCCCCGGCGAGCCGGGTATAGCTTTCGTCACGACACGAACACGGGGCATGGCTGAGCGCTATTGCCTGCCTATGCCTCCTAGCCTAGGGTCCCGGCCGTTCAAACTGAGAGGGGAGCGATTCCGAAATGCAGGGCGATGCGCGCGTAATCGAATATTTGAATCGCAGCCTCCGCAGCGAACTCACCGCGGTCAACCAATATTGGCTACATTACCGCGTGCTCGACAATTGGGGCTATAAGGAACTCGCCAAGAAATGGCGCAAGGAATCGATCGAGGAGATGGAGCACGCCGACCGTCTCGTGCAGCGCATCATCTTCCTTGAGGGCTTCGCCAATCTGCAGGTTCTCGATCCGCTGCGCATCGGCCAGACGGTCGAAGAGATCATCGCCGCCGACCTTGCCACCGAGCGCGATGCACACCGCCTCTATACCGAGGCCGCCGACTATTGCTTTTCGGTTCGCGATTATGTGTCGAAGGAACTTTTCGACGGCCTATTGGAAGACGAAGAAGAGCACATCGATTTTCTTGAGACCCAGCAAGAATTGATCAAGCAGGTCGGCGTCCAGCTTTATTCGCAAAAGCATATCGGCGAATTGCACGAGGATTGAGCGAGCGCGGCGGCGCTGGATCGGCTGGGCCCGGATTGCTTTGGGGCTGGATTGCTTGGGTTTGGATGGCTTGGGTTTGGATTGCTTGGGCCGAAAACCGCGCTGCGCTTTTCGGCCCAAAGCTTTAGTTGGCGACCTCGCCGTGCTTCTTGCGCGGTGGCCCCATCAGGGCCGGCTGGAACAAGACGGCCGCGCAGAGCGTCGTGACCAGCGACATGGCCAGCAATTTGCCCATGCTCGACGTTCCCGGGTGATGCGACAGCCAGAGGCTGCCGAAGGCGGTCGCCGTGGTCATCGCACTGAAGAACACCGCGCGAGTGAGGCTCGACTGCAGCAGATTTGTCGTGCCGGCGCGCCAAGCCATTACGAAATAGATTTTGAACGCGACGCCGAGGCCAAGCAGCAGCGGCAGCGCGATAATATTGGCGAAGTTGAGCGGCATATCGAACAGGACCGTCAGCTCCAGCGTCACGAGGCCGGCGAGCAAAAGCGGCACGAGCGTGAGCAGGACGTCGGTCACCCGGCGCAGGACGATGAACAGCAAGATGCTGATCGAGATCAATGCCCAGATCCCGGCCTCGATAAAGGCGCGAATGACGGTATCGCTCGAGGCCTGAATGGCCACCGGCTCGCCGGTGGCATTCGGCGCGATGCGTTCGACGGCTTGGGCGAACCGTCGCATCACATCATTATCGTCCTGATTGCCGGCCGGCGCGACGGAAATAAGCGCTTGGCCATCGGCGCTGACCCAGTCGCTTTTGATGTTCGGCGGGATGTCGGCGATCGTCGTCGGCTTTGCCTGCAATGAGAGGTCGAGCTGGTCGAGCATAGTCTCGAGCGGCGGCAGGAGCATCGCCCGGGCTGCGGCGCGCTTCGCCGCCGGCGCTTGCGCCAATTGGCGCATGAGATCGGCAAGATGGCGGGCCGCGTCGGCACCAGGGCCTTTCAGGCCTTTGGTTGCGGCGTCGTATTGCGCCGCCGCGCTGTCCATCGCGGCAATGTCCTCGGCATCCGTCGGCGGGGTCAGCCGGCGCGTTGGGTCAAACAGCGGCAGCAGATACTTTGCCGCATATTGGATGATCGGCAGTTTCTGCTGCTGATCCATCGGGACGAGACTATCGAGCGTCAGAACGCTTGCGACCTCGGGCAATTTGGCCAGTTTGGCCACAACCGGACGGGTTGCGGCAAGATTAGGTTCGAGAATGTCGATCGCGTTTGCCTGCGGATCTTGACTATGCGTCAAGTCGTTCAGCGTTTCGACCGCTTCGGTGTTCTTGGCGCGCAGGTTAAGCGGATTGAAGTCGAAGCGCAGATGCGCGAGCAACGGCGTGCCGAGCAGGGCGACGCCGAGCGTGCCGATGACAACGGCATGGCGGTGCCGCGACAGAAATTCATCGACCGGCGCCAGAAACTTGAAGCCGACGCCTTCCTGTTCCGCCGGCGGTTTCAGCACCGTCAAAAGGGCGGGCAGAACCGTGACGGAGGAGAAAAAGGCGATGATCATGCCGGTCCCGGCGATGAGGCCAAGCTCAGAGACGCCGCGATAATCGGTTGGCAGGAACGAATAGAAGCCGCAGGTCGTCGCCGCGGCGGCGAGCGCCAACGGCCGGCCGGCCCGCACCGCGGCCGCCCGCAGCGCCGTATGGAAATCCGGATTGACGTAGCGCTCCTGTCGGTAGCGGACGCTGAATTGGATGCCGAAATCGACGCCGATGCCGACGAAGAGCACGGCAAAGGCGATCGAGATGAGATTCAGCGCGTGGACCATCAACAGGCCGACCGCCGCCGTCACGCAAAGGCCGACGACGACGCCGAGGGCGACGGCGAAGACGATGCGGACCGAATGCAGCGCCATCCAGATGATGCCGATCACGATCAGCGCCGTGATGAGGCCGTTGAGGCCCGAGCCCTCCTTGATCGTCGAAAATTCTTCGTCGGCGAGCGGCACCGTGCCGGTGAGCCGCACCCTGACGCCGTTCTCCGGCGTCAGGCCGAGATCTGCGGCGCTTTGGTGGATGAAATTCGAAGGGACAAGCCCCGGCTGCAAGGCCGCATAATTGAGATGCGGCTGGACCGAGATGAACCGCCGCAATTGCCGCTGATCCGGCGCCTTGCCGGCGAAGAGCGCCTGCCAGGAGAAGAAATCCGGCCGGCCGGCGAGCACGTTCTCCAGGGCGCCGTTCAGGGCAAGGATGGGCTGTGCAAACGTGTCGTAGGTGCCCGCCTGCACGCGCACCCCGCGATTGATGAAGGAAAAGGCATCCATCACGCCGCGCAGCGAGGGGTCGGAGGCGAGCGCGGCGAGGAAGGGCTCGGTCTTGAGCAAGCCGCCCATGCTGCGCTGCAGATCGGCGACCGGCTGAAACATCAGCCCGACGCGATCGAAATAGGGACCGCCGTCCGGCCGGGTGACGCTCTGATAGAGATCCGGCCGCGTCGTCAGCCGCGCGAGCAGTTTCTGCGCCGCGCTTTCGGCAAGCTCCGGCGTCTTGGCGTCGATGACGACGATGATGTCGTCGTGACGCTGCGGGAAGGCCTTGTCGAGTTCGGCGAGGCGCTGCCGCCAGGGCAGTTTGGCCGAAAGAAAGTCGTTGGTGTTGGTGTTGATGGCAAAATGCGCCGCCGCGTAGTAGGCGCAGATGCCGGCGATGATCAGGGACGCCACGATCACCGTCCAGGCGGAACGCGAACAGATTTCGACAAGCGCGACGATCGCCCGGCCGATGAACCCGATCTGAGGGGTCTGTGCTGGCTTGACGCCGTTTTGTTGATTATCCATGGGCTCCCAACACCAATGATGAAATGTGTGGCATCTTTGCAAGGGCAACGTGATTTCGGCTCGAAAGCCAATTTTTACGATGGCTTATTCGCGCATTGCTGCCTTAACTGAACTGTTTTGAGTTTGTTCGGTAAAGCGCCGCTTCACCAGGGGACATCCTTAAAAGCGCGCAATTCAAAAAAAGCAAGCTTTTGTCTCCGTCGTCGCGCCCCGGCGGGCGATTAGTTGGGGTAAGGAATGAAGGTCATCTTGGCCCAGCCGCGAGGCTTTTGTGCCGGCGTGGTCCGGGCCATCGAGATCGTCGAGGGCGCGCTCGAAAAATATGACGCGCCCGTCTATGTGCGCCACGAAATAGTCCACAATGGCCATGTGGTCGAGGAGTTGAAGGCCCGCGGCGCGCGTTTTGTCGAAAGCTTGGCCGAGGTGCCGCGCGGCGGCCTCACGGTGTTCAGCGCGCATGGCGTGTCCCGCGCCGTCGAACGGCAGGCCGAGCGCCGCAGTCTCGCCGTCCTCGATGCCACCTGTCCGCTGGTCGCCAAGGTCCATGCTCACGCTGCACGTTACGCCAGCGAGGGCCGCGTGCTGATTCTCATCGGCCATGCCGGGCATCCCGAAGTCGAGGGCACGATGGGCCGGGTCGAGGCGCCGGTCCATCTCGTTCAGAACGAGGCGGATGTGGCCGCGCTCGCGCTTGCCGATGACACACCGGTGGCCTATGTGACCCAGACGACGCTCAGCGTCGATGACACGAGAATGATCATCGCCGCCTTGCAACGGCGATTTTCGGACATTGTCGGACCGGATACCAAGGATATTTGCTACGCGACACAAAATCGACAAGCAGCGGTCAGGGCTTTGAGCCGGCTGGTCGACCTGATCCTTGTGGTCGGAGCCAAAAACAGCTCTAATTCCAATCGTTTGCGCGAAATTGGCGCGCAGGCCGGGGTGCCGAGCTTTTTGATCGCCGACAAGGATGAGCTTGACCTCGATCAAGTCCGTAAGGCAAACACCATAGGCTTGACTGCCGGCGCATCGGCGCCGGAGGTTTTGATCGAAGGGGTCATCGACGCTTTGCGAGGGTTGGGGCCGGTGGACGTCGCGCTTCTGCCCGGCGTCCAGGAGACTGTCGAATTTCGGCCGCCCTTTGAGTTCCTCGCGACGTCAGCTTAAACAACCGAGCCACTTAAATAGGAGCCGGCGCTAAATGGGTATTCCGTTCCTGCAGGCGATGCAAATCGGCGGTTACGTTCTTCGCCAGAAGCTTCAAGGCCGGCGGCGGTATCCGCTCGTCCTTATGCTGGAGCCTTTGTTCCGCTGCAATCTCGCCTGTGCCGGTTGCGGCAAGATCGATTATCCCGATCCGATCCTCAACCAGCGCCTGCCGCTCGACGAATGTCTGCATGCGATGGAAGAATGCGGCGCACCGGTCGTCGTGATCGCCGGCGGCGAACCGCTGTTGCACAAGGAATTGCCGCAGATCGTCGAAGGCGGTCTTGCCCGCGGCAAATACATGACCGTCTGCACCAATGCTCTGCTGCTCGAAAAGCAGATCGACCGGTTCAAGCCGCACCGGCGCTTCAACTGGTCGATCCATCTCGACGGCGATCAGGAGATGCACGACAAGTCCGTCTGCCAGAAAGGCGTCTATGACCGCGCGGTTGCGGCTCTGAAGCTCGCCAAGTCGAAAGGCTTCCGCGTCACCATCAATTGCACCTTGTTCAATGATGCCGACCCGGCGCGCGTCGCGAGCTTCCTCGACGATATGAAGGAATTCGGCATCGAAGGTGTCACGGTGTCGCCCGGCTACGCCTATGAGCGCGCCCCCGATCAGCAGCACTTCCTCAATCGCTCCAAGACGAAACAATTGTTCCGCGACATTTTCAAGCGCGGCCAAGGCGGCAAGAAGTGGCCATTCTTCCAGTCCGACCTGTTCCTCGATTATCTCGCCGGCAATCGCACCTATGAGTGCACGCCTTGGGGCAACCCGACGCGCACGGTCTTTGGCTGGCAGCGGCCTTGCTACCTGCTCGGCGAGGGCTATGCCAAGACCTTCGCCGAATTGATGGACGAGACCAATTGGGATTCCTACGGCGTCGGCAAGTACGAGAAATGCGCCGACTGCATGGTCCATTGCGGTTTCGAGGCGACGGCCGTCAATGAATCCTTTGCCAAGCCATGGGAAGTTCTGAAGGTTGCCATCGCTGGTATTCGCACCGATGGCGCCGTCGCGAAGGATATTCCCCTAGACCGTCAGAGACCCGCCGATTACGTCTTCTCGCGGCATGTCCAGAACAAGCTCGCTGAAATCAAAGAAGCCGAAACCGCCGCAAGCAGCCATCTGTCGGCCGCGGAATAAGGTGAGGAAGGCGGCGTTCGCGTCGAAGGCCGTCTTCACCAGATGCGGGAACTGACCCGGTGCGCGCAGGAGCGAGCGCAGCACCGGCCCGACCGTGACGCGACCGGTTTTGCCGATGCCTGCGAGTGCCGCGGGGGGCACGTGTCGCTCGGCCGGATCGGCCACCACCCGAAAGGCTGCAAACGGCAGATTGCGCGCCGCGGCAAAGCGTGCCGCGACATGCGATTCCATATCGGCGACCGCGGCGCGCGTTGCGATATGCAGGGCGCGCTTGTCGGCCGGCGTCGTCACCGCGCTATCGATGCCGGCCATATCGACGATCGGCGCACCGCCGAGCGCAGCGGCGAGCCGTTGCGACCAGGCGCGATCGCATTCGTATTGCGCGCCGTCTTCGGCGACGATGGTGCGGGCGACAAGCGCCGTGCCCGGCCGCAATCCCGGCGCAAGGCCGCCGGCGATGCCGAAGCTCAGGACCGCGCCGACGTTGGCTTCGAAGACATTGTCGAGCGCCGATTCAAGTAGGTCTCTTTTGCCACCACTGGCGATCACCGAGACATCGGCACCCGCGGCAATCCGCGCTTCGGCCTTCATGCCGGTGATGGCAAGGACGATGCGGCGGTTTGCGTGACGGTCGGCGGCGTGTTGGGGTTGGCGTGCATCGGACGGCGCGGCCGCGCCGCCACCGAAGTTCGATAGAATATCGCGCAATTGTGGCAATGCAGGTCGAACATGCGTAGGAAACCTGTGCCGGTAAAATGTTCTTCCTGCCAAGACCCGTCCCCCTCTTGTGCGGTCAGCAGATACGGACCTCTTGTTTCTGCGAGGTCATCGTTTCCGCGTCCCGTCAGGCCAAGCAACGCCCATGCCGTTCCTAATCGTCTGCTCGGCGCCGTCCTTGATCTTTCTCGCTGAGAAAAATATCTCGAGCCATCCTCAACGAATCCGCCGACTTGTCCAGAATGGATTTTAGCGAGACGGCGGTCTTGCAGCCGATGGTCGCACGCTGCGCCAAGTGAGCGCAAACCGCCGGTGCCTGGCCCGCAGGAATGAGCCCGCAAATATCCACTCTCTCAAAAGCCATAACAAACGTGCTGAGATGGGAATGATAGGCGAGCGCCCGCTGAGAAGCCCAGCCGGCAGTCGTAGATTTTGACCGGATTGCGGCCCAATCCCCAGCTAAATTGAGCCCCGCCTGTCTGCGGAAAGGCACGGCCGCTTCGCCGCCGACAAATGCGACCAGGCGCATGCCTCGGCTCGTGTCCTTGCGCAAATCGATCATCGGCGGTCTGTTAGAAGCGCCTCGGCGGCTTTGAAGCCGGAGCGGATGGCGCCTTCGATGGTTGCGGGAAGGCCGGTCTGGGTCCAATCCCCGGCGAGGTAGAGATTGGCCAATGCGCTCTGTGTCGGCGGTCGCCGCGCGTCTTCCGCCGGCGTCGCGGCGAAGGTCGCGCGCTTTTCCTTGATGATTTGCCAGGCGGGCAGCGGCGAGGCGACCTCGGTCGCAAGGCGGATCTCCGACCAGATTTGCGCGGCGAGCTCCTCGCGCGGCGTCGCGATCAGCCGGTCGGCGCCGCTGATCGTCACCGAGAGCCTGTCGGGAAAGGCAAACAGCCATTCCATCGTGCCGTTGATCACGCCGAGGATCGGCGGCAGGCCCGCGGGCGGCACGATCTTGTAATGCGCGTTCACAATCGCGCGAAACGCTTGCGGCGTAGGCAAAGATGGCAAAAGCGAGGCAGCGACCGGCGCCGGAACCGCCAGGATCAGGCGGTCTTCGTCACCGAGAGCGAGCGTTTCGGGTCCGAATGCGAGGGCCGCCGCCCGCTTCCCCGCGACCGTGACGCCCGAGAGCCGCCGCTCGAAGCGGATCGTGACGCCCTTTGCTTCGAGATATCGCAGCGCGGGGGTGATGAAGGCGGTCGAGAGGCCCCTGGCCGCAACCAGCGGCCGGCAGGCCTCGCCGCCCTTGGCGAGGGTCTCGCGGAGCAACCGCGCCGCCATCGAAGCGGCGCCCTCCTCGGGCTGGGTATTGAGTGCGGCAAGGAAGAATGGTTGCCACAACCGTTCCCAAAGCACGCCCTCGCAACGCATGGCCTGTTTGAGCGTCGCGCCTTTCGGCGCGGTCAGGAGCGGCAGGACGCTGAAATAATCGAGTGGCTTGGTGGCGGGGACGCGCCGCTTGTTTTGAAAAATCCACCACGGAATCGCGCCGTCGTTCGGCTGCAATGTCCAGCGTTCACGGGTCGCGAGATCGATGAAGGCGAATTCGGCGCGCTCCGGTCCGACGAGTTGATCTTCGCTGCCGACCGCGCGCAGGAATTCGCGCGCCGCGTGATTGCCGGACAAGAGCAAATGGTTGCCGTTGTCGATCTCCATGCCGAGCGTCGCGTCGAAATAGGAGCGGCAGCGCCCGCCGGCCTGGGTCGCGGATTCATGAATGGTGATCGCGCGGGCCCCGTCCGCCAGCCGCAAAGCCGCGGCGAGACCGGCGAGCCCGGCGCCGACAATGTGGATATGCGCCATTAGAACAGGCCGTAGCGCAGGAGCGCGAGCAGCAATTGATGCTTCGGCAGTTTGATCTTCTCGCGCGGCGGCGCGAAGCCGCGCGCCAGCAAGGCTGCGAGGATGATCTGATAGGCCTCATACATCAGCCGCGGCGATTTCACCCGCGCGCGCGGGCAGCGTTTCATGATCGCGGCGGCTTGCGCAAAATGCGCCCGGGCCCGCGCGATCACCGGCGCGCAGGCGGCGGCGAGATTGGGGCTCGCGATTACCGCTTTCGGATTGGTGCTTTCGATGCCGGCGGCGACGAGCGCTTCGCGCGGCAGGTAGAGCCGGTTGATCCCGGCATCTTCGTCGAGATCGCGCAGAATGTTGGTGAGCTGCAAGGCGCGGCCGAGATGGTAGGCGAGCGAAGGGCCCTCGGCCTCCGGCACGCCGAAGACGCGCACCGAAAGCCGGCCGACCGCACTGGCCACCCGGTCGCAATAAAGATCGAGCTTTTGCCAGTCCGGCGCCTGGATGTCTTCGCGCACATCCATTTCCATGCCGTCGATCACGGCGAAGAAATCGTCTTTCTGGAGATTGAAGGTTTTGATCGCCGCCAAGAGCCCGGCGAATTGCGGCTCCGGCAGCTTGCCGGCGCACAGCGCCGTGATGTCTTGCCGCCATTGCTCCAATTGCGCGAGGCGCGGCGCCTGCGGACCGCCGTCGTCGGCAATATCGTCGACGAGCCGGCAGAACGAATAGATCTCGAACATGCCTTCGCGCTGCGCGCGCGGCAAGATGCGCATGGCGGCATAGAACGAACTGCCGCTGGCGCGCCTCTGCGCGGTCGGTGCTTCGGCTTCGGCGACGCTCATGCGCGCCTCGCCTGCGTTGCCGCGGCGGCCGGCGCGCCTTTGGCACGGCCGATGAAACCGTCGCCGATGCCGATGAGCGTCAAAGCCAAAAATTCCGGCTTGCTCAAATGCACCTTTTGACTCAGCGGATCGCGTTTCTGCAGGAGCGTCACGAGTGTCTGCGCCAAGCGTCCGATCACCGCCGTTTCGAGCCCGAGCCGCAAATCCTTCACTTGCGGCGACAGCTTGCGGCCTTCGGCGACAAGCTTCTGCGTGCGGATCGCAAGTTCGTGCAGGCAGGCCTGCATGTTTGGCGACGCCTTCGGCGCGGCAAGCGCCGTCACGTCCGTCGCATGCCGGGCCATGGAGTCCTGCGGAATATAGACGCGATCGAGATTGCGATAATCTGCGCCGCAGTCCTGGATATGGTTGATGATCTGGAGCGCAGAGCAGAGCGCGTCATTGGCCGGCCAGGTCGTCTCGTTCTCGCCGTGCACATCGAGCACGAACCGGCCGACCGGCGCGGCCGAATAGGCGCAATAATGCATCAGCTCATCGAAATCGGCGTAGCGCTTTTTCGTTGCATCCATGCGGAAGGCATAGAGCACGTCGAGCGGATGACGCGCCGACATTTTGCGTTGGGCGAGCGCGGCGCGCAGGGGTGCTGCAACGCTGATCGTATCGTCCTTGCCGAGCAGCGACGCTTCGAAGCGGTCGAGACCGGCGATCTTCTCGTCCGGCGTGAGCGTCGGGCTGTCGGCGATGTCGTCGGCGGCGCGGACGAAATTGTAGAAGGCGAGTACGATCGGCCGGTGTTGACGCGCGATCAGCGCCGAGGCGACAGGAAAATTCTCGTCGCGATGCGTCTTCGTTGCCGGCTGAATCACGTCGTTCATTTGAGATATCCGTGTGTGCCGAACCAAGCGAGGGCGTCTTCGAGGCCCTGTTTATAGGGTCTTGGCCGGTAGGCGAGTTCACGTTCCGCTTTCGCGGAGGAAAAGAACATCAAATATTTGGCCATGCGCAGACCGTCGAGCGTCAGAAACGGTTCGCGGCCGCTCAGCCGCGCCCGCGCCTCGACGACGGCGGCGAGCGGATAGAGCAGCCGGCGCGGCACATTTATCTTTGGCGGGCGGCGGCGGGTCAAGGCCGCGATATCGGCCAGCATCTGGGCCAGGCGGACGTTCTCGCCGCCGAGAATGTAATGGCCGCCGATCTGGCCCTTTTCGAGCGCCGCGAGATGGCCGGCGGCGACATCGTCGACATGCACGAGGTTGAGGCCGGTATCGACATATCCGGGCATGCGGCCCATTGCCGCCTCGACGATGATGCGGCCGGTCGGCGTCGGCTTGACGTCGCGCGCGCCGATCGGTGTCGACGGATGCACGATCACGGCGGGCAGCCCCTCTTCGGCGATCATGGCCTTGACGATCTGTTCGGCTGCGACCTTGCTGCGCTTATAGGCGCCGATGGCTTTGTCCAGCGGTAGCGCATGGGTCTCATCGCCGGGCGTGCCGTCGGCAGGAATGGCGATGGTCGCGACACTGCTCGTATAGACAACGCGCCGCACGCCGGCCTTGAGCGCCGCCCGCATCAGATTGCGCGTCCCCTCGCAATTGGTGCGCAGGATCTCGGCCGGGTCCGGCGCCCAGAGCCGGTAATCGGCCGCGACATGAACGAGGGCGCTGACGCCGGCCATGGCGCGCCCGACGGCCTCGGCATCGCACATATCGCCTTCGGCCAGTTCGACGTTCAAATCGGTGAGATTGGTTCGCGAACTGGTGGCCCGGACGAGGGCGCGAACCTTATGGCCGGCCGCGAGCGCAGCGCGGGCAACCGCGGCGCCGACGAAGCCCGAAGCGCCTGTTACAAGGATTTGATCGCCGGCCACGCGTTCTCTGTCCTCAAGCTTATTCAAGACGGCGTCGGGGCTTACCATTACGCTCGCGTTCGGGGCAACCTCGGCGGCTCGGCCTGACCCGCCGTGCGCGACCGAAGGCGGCATTGAAAGGACACGATCTTCTGGCCATAGGCGGCAATCCAGTCTAAAGGCGTTCTAATGTCCTCCGAAGCCAATCCGCCTGCCGATACCGCCGCCAGCACCGGGCGGCGCACCTCACCGAAAGCCCTGCTGGCCCTCCTTCCCACGGTCGCACGCTACAAGGGCCGCTTGATTGCGGCTCTTGCCGCGCTGACGCTCGCCGCCGCGGCGACGCTCGTCGTGCCCGTGGCGGTCCGGCTGATGATCGACGACGGCTTTTCCGCGCAGAGTACCGGTAATGTAAACCGCTATTTCGGCGCGATTATCCTTGTCGTCGCCGTGCTCGCGCTGGCCTCGGGCGCCCGCTATTACCTCGTCAACACGCTGGGCGAGCGCGTGGTGGCCGATCTGCGCGCGGCGGTGTTCAAACATCTCTCCGGCCTCGATGCGAGCTTCTTCGATAGTGCGCGCATCGGCGAGTTGCTGTCGCGCCTCACCGCCGACACGACACAGTTGAAAGCCGCCTTCGGCGCTTCGGCCTCCGTCGCGCTGCGCAATTTTTTCATGTTCGTCGGCGCCGTCGCGCTGATGGTCTATACGAGCCCGAAGCTTTCCGCCTTCGTGCTGATTGCCATCCCCATCATCGTCCTGCCGCTTTATGCCGCCGGCCGCGCCGTAAAAACGCGATCGCGCGCCGCGCAAGACACGCTCGCCGAGGCGAGTGCCTATGCGGCGGAGAATCTCGGCGCGGTGCGCGTGATGCAGGCCTTCGGCGCCGAGGCGGCAACCAATGCCCGCTTCGCCGCCGCGGTCGAAAGCTCCTACGACGCCGCGCGGCTGGCGATGCTGGCGCGCGGCGTGGTCACGACCATCGCGATCTTCCTCGCCTTCGCCAGCGTGGTGGTGGTGCTCTGGCTCGGCGCGCATGACGTCTTGGCCGGCCGGATGACCGGCGGCCTGCTGTCGCAGTTCGACATCTATGCCGTGCTCGGCTCCG
>NZ_CANSHK010000042.1:0-28244 GCF_947646745.1 uncultured Methylovirgula sp.
TGCGCACGATCTTGTTGATCGTCTCGATCATGTGCACCGGAATGCGGATGGTGCGCGCCTGGTCGGCAATCGAGCGGGTGATCGCCTGGCGGATCCACCAGGTCGCATAGGTCGAGAACTTGTAGCCGCGGCGGTATTCGAACTTATCGACCGCCTTCATCAGGCCGATATTGCCTTCCTGGATCAGGTCGAGGAATTGCAGGCCGCGGTTCGTATATTTCTTGGCGATCGAGATGACGAGGCGCAGGTTCGCCTCGACCATTTCCTTCTTCGCCTGGCGCGCTTCGCGCTCGCCCTTCTGCACGACGTGGACGATCTTGCGGAATTCCGCCGTCTCGACGCCGGTCTCCTTGGTCAGGTCGTGAATGTCGGTGCGGATCTCGCGGATATGGTCCTTGCGGTGATTGACGAAATCCTTCCAGCCGCGGCCGCCGAGCTTGGAAATGCGCAAGAGCCATTTCGGGTCGAGCTCGGAATTATGATAATTCTTGAGGAAGTCCTCGCGCCCGACGCCGGATTCCTCGGCGAGGCGCAGCAGCTTCGTCTCGAGGCCGATGAGCTTCTTGTTGATGTCGTAGAGCTGCTCGACCAGCACGTCGATGCGGTTCTGGTTGAGCGACAGGGATTTGACGTCGACGACGATTTCTTTCTTTAGCGCCTTGTAGCGGCGCTCCTGCGCCGGAGTCAGCGTCTCGTTCTTGAGCTTGCTCTCGACATTCTGCACCTGCAGCTTGTTGAGCTTCTTGTAGGCGTCGGCGATGCGGTCGAAGGTCTCGAGCACTTTCGGCTTGAGTTCGGCCTCCATGGCGGAGAGCGATACGGAATTTTCCATATCGTCTTCTTCGTCGAAGCTCTCTTCCGGAATCGGCGGCTCGGCCTCGTCGTCGCCGGCCGGGCGAAGGCCCGCCGGCGGATTGATCGGCGCGGTGGCGGGGGCGCGCTGGGCGGCCAAGGCCTCGGCGGCGCCCGGCGCGGTCATGTCGATCTTCGGCGTGTTCTTGCCGTCGGGGCCGGCATAGGTCGCCTCGAGGTCGATGATGTCGCGCAGCAGAACCTTGCCTTCGTTGAGCTCGTCGCGCCAGATGATGATCGCCTGGAAGGTGAGCGGGCTTTCGCAGAGGCCCGCAATCATCGCCTCGCGGCCGGCCTCGATGCGCTTGGCGATCGCGATCTCGCCCTCGCGCGACAGCAGTTCGACCGAGCCCATCTCGCGCAAATACATGCGCACCGGATCGTCGGTGCGGTCGGCAGGCTCGGAAGATTTGGTCGTCAGCGCCTTCGACTGGGTGATCTCGACGAGTTCGCCGCCCTCGACCTCTTCTTCTTCCTCTTCGGCGTCCGCCTCTTCGGCTTCCTCGCTCTCGATGACATTGATGCCCATTTCATTGAGCATCGCCAGAATGTCCTCGATCTGCTCGGAATTGACTTCCTCCGAGGGCAGGACCGCGTTCAATTCGCGATAGGTGACAAAGCCGCGCTTCTTGGCGAGCTTGATCATCCGCTTGACCGCGGCATCCGACATATCGAGCAGCGGGCTGTCGGTGGTTTCGACGGCGGTGGTGCCTTCGGCTTCGGTCTTTTCGTTGTCTTTCTTGGCCATCGAATCCTCTTTCACTCGGCGGGAAGCCGCCGTGCCGAAAGCGCCCACGTCCCGGCGCCGGGCGGCGCACCGCCCCTTGTCATTGCCGCGGGAGCAAGCTCCCGGTTATTCCCTGCCCGCCCTTGGGCCTTTCGACGCAAAATCGGAACCGGTCCCATCGCACCACGCGCTCAATTGCGATGGCCGATAGGACTTAAAATCTCGTTGCGCGCGGGCAACTCAAAATCGCTTACGAATTCCGTGCCGGACGGCACGATCGAACTCTACCTGTAGCCTTAGGGGAAAATCCCTTCAAGTTAAGACCTTAGATTGCCCCGCACGCAGTTCGCTATGCCATCCCGCCTTGCCGGCCGGAGGCCGCGCCAAAGCCCTCAAGCATTGCTTCGGTTCCCGTAAGCGCCGATAATTGCTCGCGAATATCTAGCAATCGGGCCAAATTGACCTCGCTCGCGTCTTGCGCCAAGGCGGTCTCGGCCGAATGCAATTCGCTATGTAGCGCCCGCATTTTACGATGCAAGGCCAAGGCTTGCTTCAAAGCTTCTTCGGCGTCGGCATCCGCCGCGTCGGGCGAGACAATCCAGAGCGCCGCATGGGCGCTGGTGTCGAGCCGGCGCAACAGCGCGGCAAAGCCGCCGGCCGCGAGGCTGGAGCGCAGAGCGTCGGCTGTCGAATGGCCATGCGCCCAAAGATCAAGCATCCTGTTGCGCAATGAGGCCGCCTCGGTGCTGCCGAGGTCAAGCTCGGCAAAAGCCTCGCCGTAAGGGTCGAGCAGCACGGGGTGATTGAGCAGGATCAAGAGAATCAATGATTCACGCGCCGAAAGATCCGGCGCCTGCGGCCGCAGAATGGGCGAGCGGGCGAGGCCGGCGCCGACGGCGAGCGGCAGGCTCGCATAGCTCTGCGGTTCCTCCGCACCGAAGCGGCCGCGGCGAAAACCCGGCCGCTCCGGGCGGAACGGTCCGCGGCGCCCCGAAAATCCGTTGTCGCTGCGCGCGCGCGCCGGGTTGAACAGGGCCGTGAGCCGCTCACGGAACGCCGCCTGATAATGCCGGCGCAGCGTCTCGTCGCGGATTTCGCCGCAAAGCGCCAAGAGCCGGCGCTCCAGCGCGGCGCGGCGCTCCGGCGTCGTCAGAACGTCAGCCACGGTCTCGCGCTGCCAGATGAGATCGACAAGCGGGAGGGCGGCTTCGATCACGCCGGCAATCGCCGCGGGGCCGCCGCTGCGCGCCAGATCGTCCGGGTCCTGGCCCTCGGGCAGCAAAGCAAAGCGCAGCGAACGGCCGGCGCCGATCAAGGGCAGCGCCAGATCGACGGCGCGGAAGGCGGCCTTGCGCCCCGCGCGGTCGCCATCGAAGCAGAGGATCGGCTCCTCGGCCATTTTCCAGAGCAATTCGCACTGGTCGGCGGTGAGCGCCGTGCCGAGCGGCGCCACGCAATGCGGAAAGCCCGCCGCCGTCATGGCGATGACATCGACATAGCCCTCGACGGCAATGACGTCGCCCTTCTCATGCGCGGCCTTGCGGGCCCGGTGATGATTGTAGAGCACCGCCCCTTTGTGAAAGAGCACCGTCTCCGGCGAATTGAAATATTTCGCCTGCACGTCCTTGCCGAGCGCGCGGCCGCCGAAGGCGATGACACGGCCGTTGCGGTCGGCGATCGGAAACATCACCCGGTCACGGAACCGGTCATAAGGCACGGCGATCTCCTCGCCATGCACCAGCAGCCCCGCCTCGATCATCGCCTCGGCGGCGATGCCCTTGGCGGCGAGATGATCGCGCAGCGCGAATTTGTCCGGCGGCGCATAGCCGAGGCGGAATTCGTTTTGCACCGCCGGGCTCAGGCCGCGGCGGGCGAGATAATCGCGCGCCGGCGTGCCGGCACGGCCGGAGAGCTCTGCGATGAAGAACTGCGTCGCGGCTTCGAGTACGTCATGGAGGCTCGCGCGCTGCTTCTCTTGCGCTTCGGCTTGCGGCGTCGCGCGCGGCAAGGGCAGGCCCGCTTCCTGCGCCAGGCGCTCGACCGCCTCGGGGAAACTCAGCCCCTCGGTCTCCATCAGGAAATCGAAAATATTGCCGTTCTTGCCCGCCGAAAGGTCGAACCAGGCCATTTTCTGGTCATTGACGTAGAAGGACGGGGTGCGTTCGGCGTTGAATGGCGAGAGGCCGCGCCACTCGCGCCCGGCCTTGGCCAGCTTGACACGCCGGCGCACGACCTCCGAGACCGGCAGACGGGCCTTCAAATCGTCGAGGAAGGAGGCAGGGAACCGCATCAGCGTCTTCTGACTCTGTTCGCCACACTATACATAGAAGATAGTGCGGGGACAGGCATGCAATCCACGCTATACACACCACCGGCAGGCGGCGGCTATATCGCCGGACCGTATCGGCGGACACGCGGCACACGGGGTGCAGATTCTTGCGAGCGCAGGCGAATTTCATGGCGAATGTCACGGGCGGCATGGACACCAAGGCGCATTTTCTCGACATGAAGCGCCAGGGCCGGCCGATCGCCGTGCTCACCGCCTATGATTTTCCCACCGCCAAGGCCGAGGCGACTGCCGGCGTCGATCTGATCCTGGTCGGCGACAGCGTCGGCACCAATCTTCTCGGCTATGCGAGCGAGCAGGAAGTGCGGCTCGAGGATATCGTCCATCATGTCCGCGCCGTGCGCCGCGGCGCGCCGCAGACGCCGATCCTCGCCGACCTGCCCTACCGCACCTACGAAACGACGGACGCCGCCGTCGCCAATGCGCAGGTGTTGCGTGCGGCAGGCGCCGACATGGTGAAATTCGAAGGCGCACGGCCGGACATCGCCGCCGCCCTCGCCGCCGCCGGCATTGCGGTCTGCGGCCATCTCGGCCTCGAGCCGCAGACCCATACCGACAAAAGATTGCGCGGCCGGACGGCCGAGGAGGCGGCGCGATTGCTGAACGACGCCGTGGCGCTCGACAAAGCCGGCATCGCCATGCTGGTCCTCGAACTGATCCCGGAGGAAGTCGCCGCGCGCCTGGCGCGGGCGATCGCCGCGCCGACGATCGGCATCGGCGCCGGCCGCTTTACCGACGGCCAGGTTCTGGTCGTCACCGACCTGCTCGGTCTGACAGGCACGCGCTTCCGCCACAATCGCCGCTATGCCGATCTCGCCCCGCTCATCGAGACGGCCGTGTCGGACTATGTCCGTGACGTGCGCAGCCACGCTTTTCCGACCGCCGCCAACAGCTTTGCCATGCCGAAGGACGCGCGGCTCGCCTTCGAGAGCAGCGATGGATAGGCCCTTGCGCCGGCCGCAAGAACGCGCGAAGCCTTTAGGGTTCAGCGTCTGAGGCGCATGGAGCGGATGGAACTCATTTACAAGATCGTACCGGCACAGCTCTGGCATCAGGCCGAACTGGTCGGCACGTTCGCGGGTTCACCGGTCGATCTCTCCGACGGCTTCATCCATCTTTCGACCACGGCGCAAGTGCGCGGCACGGCGGCGCGCCATTTCACCGGGGAAGACGGGCTGCTGCTCGTCGGCGTCGATCCGCAGCGCTTGGGCGCCGCTCTGCGTTATGAGCCCTCGCGCGGCGGCGCCTTGTTTCCGCATCTTTATGCGCCGCTCTGCCTTGAGGCGGTGATATCGGTCAAACCGCTGCCGCTCGGCACCGACGGGCTGCACCAGTTTGACGACAGCTTCCCGTGAGCCCCATGAATTTTCTCACCTCAAGGGCCCATTCGCTCGCCTTGCGGCTGCCGCCGGAGACGGCGCACCGGATGACGCTGCGGGCGTTGTCGGCCCTACCCTTGCCGTCGCCGGCCGCCGACGATCGGCGCCTTCGGGTGCAGGCTTTCGGGCTCGATTTTCCCAATCCGCTCGGGCTGGCGGCGGGGTTCGACAAGAATGGCGAAGCGGTCGATGCGGTCCTGCGGCTCGGGTTCGGCTTTATCGAAGTCGGCACGGTGACGCCGCATCCGCAGCCCGGCAACGCGCGGCCGCGGCTCTTCCGCCTGCCGCAGGACCGCGGCATCATCAACCGGCTCGGGTTCAACAGCCGCGGCCATGCCTTCGTGCATCGGCGGCTCCTGGCACGGGCGCGCAGGCCCGGCCTCGTCGCGGTCAATCTCGGCGCCAATAAGGATTCGCAGGATCGCATCGCCGACTATGTCGAGGGCGTCAAAACCTTCGCCGATGTGGCGGACTTTTTCGTCATCAACATTTCGTCGCCGAACACTCCCGGCCTGCGCGATCTGCAACGCCAGCAGGCGCTCAGCGACCTTCTGCCGAACGTGCTTGCCGCGCGCGCCGCCGCCGCGCGTCATGTCCCGGTGGTCGTCAAGATCGCGCCGGATCTGACGCTCGACGAGCTCGATGGCATCGTCCGCGTTTGCCGAACCTATCGCATCGACGGGCTTGCCGTCTCCAACACCACGCTCGCCCGGCCGGAAGAGCTTGCCGATCACGAGATTGCCAAACAGCATGGCGGCCTTTCCGGCCGGCCGCTGTTTCACCTTTCGACCTGGCTGTTGGCGCAGGCCTATCTGCGCGTCGAAGGCCAATTTCCGCTGATCGGCATTGGCGGCGTGGAAAATACTGCGACCGCCTTGGCCAAGATCGAAGCCGGCGCCGATCTGGTCGAGCTCTATTCGGCGCTCGTCTTCAGGGGCGCGGGGCTTGTCCCCCATATCAAAAAAGGGCTGCTGCAGCGCCTGTCGCAAGCCAACCTCGACAGCCTTGATGCGGTGCGCGGCCGCCGCGCCGAGGACTGGGCGGCAGGCAGGATGTCCGCCGCCGAGCTTCATTCCGCCATCTGATTACCGGCGCGCCGAGAGAAGCCGCGAGACGAACCAGATCGGCACGACGATGATCGCGCCCGCCAGCAGATAATCGCCGAGCTCGCGGATAGCATCAAAGCCAAGGGCCCAGATCCGGTGCGCGAAGCGCACGACCGCATCGATGACATCATAGGGCCGGATGTCGAGCCACATCAGCAGCGCGCCGACAACCAACGATAGGAAGAACAACCTGAAAAACACGCCGACCGGCGAACCGCCGAGAAAGCGGGTCAGCGGCGTATCCGGGCGCGGCTTCCGGGACGGAGCGCCTTGCGCGGGTGCCCAAGCGCTGGGGGCCGGAGGTGGCGCCGGGTTGATATCCTCGACCATGTGAGCCTCGCTGGCTGATTGCAAACGCGATATGGGCATGCCCCGCGCGGCACCACGTGCGCGTTCGCACGCCGCGCCGGAAACCCTGCACAGGTTTCCCAAGGATTGCGATGCCATTATGATGGATGCTCGCTTCGTCGCAGGTTTCGAGAATGCAGAAGGACGATTCGGACGCCTATCTGGCGCGCGCCTCAATCGACGCCGGCTTCAGCTTCGCGCTCGCGGCTTTTTTTGTCGGGCTGGGGCTGATCGCCGTTTTGGCACGCGTCGGCTTGCCCGACACGGCGCTGCGCTTTTGCGTCTGGGCCCTGATTTTCGCCGGCCTCATTGTCATCGCCGTCCGGCTGCGGACCATGCGGCCGGCTGAATTTTATGCCGGCGGCCGCAATCTGCCGCCAGCCTATGCGGCAATGGCCTACGCCGCTCTCGCGGCAGGATTGTTCCTGCCCTTTTTGCCGCCGCTGCTTCCCGGCGTCGGCTTTGCCTCGCTTGCGGTCGGATTCATTCTCGGTCTTGCCGCGGCGCTCTGCGTGACCGGTCCTTATCTGCGCCGTAGCGCCGCCTTTTCGATCGCCGATCTGGTCGGCATCCGTTTTCCGCAGCCGCTCGTGCGCTGCGCGATTGCCATGATCGCCGCGGGCTGTGCGGTTTTCATTGCGCTTGCCGGCTATGACATGGCGCTGCGCGCCTTCATCGCCACGACGGGCGCCAGCCGCAGCCTCGGCATAGTCGCCGTCGGCGTTCTGCTCGTCCTTCTGATCGTGCCGGGCGGCCTCTCCGGTGTCATCTGGCTCGCCGTCGGCGGGACGATCGTCAGCCTCGCCGCGCTGGGCCTGCCGGCTATCCTCCACATTTTCCATGAATCGCCGCTTTGGACGAGCGGCCTCGGCCATTTGCCGCAAATTGCCGAAGCGGAGACGATGCCCGCCTTCAATCCGGCCGTCGCCATCGCGCTGGGGCTTGGGCTTGCGGTGCTGGGCCCGCTTTTCGGACCTTCGGTCGCAAGCGACGGCCGCATCACCGCCCTGCGCGCCGGCCCGCTCGCGGTTTTCTTCATCGGTGTGCTGGCGATTTTGTCGGTGCTGACGCTCGCCCGCGCATCGCATGCGGCGGGCGTCCCGCCGGGTGCGAGCGCCGCCTATCTCATCGAAGATCTACCGGCCTTGCTGCATCTCGGCCCGGTCTTGAGCGGTCTCGCATCGGTCTTTGCGATGACGCTCGGCATCGCCGTGGCGGCGGCCGGGATCCAATCCTTCGCGACAAGCCTCGGCCATGACATCTATCATCCGGCGCGGCGCCGCTTCGGACCGGTGAGCCGCCGGCTCGCTATCGCGCGGGCCTTGACGATCCTGCTCATCGTTCTTTGCAGCGTCTTCTTCACCCATCACCGCACCGACCCGCGCACGCTCATTTTGCTTGCGGCGATGTTCTCGGCGAGCCTGATCGCGCCGGTTCTGCTGCTGACCCTGGTGAAGCGCGCGACCGCCTTCGATGCCGGCGCCGGGCTCGCCGTCGCCATCGCGCTCATGGCGCACTTCTTCTTTACGCACCGGCCAGGCTGGCCAATCCCGGCCCTTGCGGGCAATGCCATTTTCGCCGCGCTCGATGCGACCTTCGCTGGTTTTTTTGCGAGCCTTCTGCACGGCCGCCCGGCGCTGCCGAGCCAGCCTGCCCTGCCGGCGCCCGGTCACCTCGTCGGGCCCGACTGATTATTTTTCGCTCGCGAGCAGGGTCGCCTGATGTTCGGTGATCAGCGCGTCGATGATCTCATCGAGCGCCTCGCCGGCGATCACCTTGTCGAGCTTGTAAAGGGTCAGGTTGATCCGGTGGTCGGTGACGCGGCCTTGCGGAAAATTATAGGTGCGGATGCGCTCGGAACGATCGCCCGACCCGACCTGTGAACGCCGGTCCGCCGCGCGCTCGGCATCGAGCTTCTGGCGCTGGGTATCGTAGAGACGCGCCCGCAGCAGCGCCATCGCCCGCGCCCGGTTCTTGTGCTGCGAGCGCTCGTCCTGGACAAAGACGATCGTATTGGTCGGCAAATGGGTGATGCGGATCGCCGATTCCGTCTTGTTGACGTGTTGGCCGCCGGCGCCCTGTGCCCGCATCGTGTCGATCTTGAGATCCGCGTCATTGATCTCGATATCGACATCCTGCGCCTCGGGCAGGACCGCGACCGTCGCCGCCGACGTATGCACGCGGCCTTGCGTCTCGGTCTCCGGCACACGCTGCACGCGATGCACGCCGGATTCGAACTTGAGCCGCGCGAAGACGCCGCGACCCTCGATCTCGGCGATGATCTCCTTGAAACCGCCGAGCGCGCCTTCGCTCGCTGACAATATCTCGACGCGCCAGCCCTTCGCTTCGGCATAGCGCTGATACATGCGGAAGAGATCGCCGGCAAAGAGCGCCGCCTCGTCGCCGCCGGTGCCGGCGCGGATTTCGAGGATGGCGCTTTTTTCGTCGGCGGCGTCCTTCGGCAGCAAAGCGATGCGCAGCTTTTGTTCAAGCGCCGCAAGGCGCGCCCGCGCCTCGGTACGCTCGGTCTCGGCCAGGCTGCGCATGTCTGCGTCGAGCTTCGGGTCCTCGAGCAGCGAATCGATCCCGGCGATCTCCTCGCCCTCATGTCGATAGGCGCGGATCGCGTTCGCGACATCGTCGAGCTCGGCCAGCTCGCGCGACAGCGCAACAAACGTCGCGGAATCCGGCCCCGAGGCCAGGCGATCCGAAATTTCGGCATGCCGGCGTAAAATGAGATCGAGTTTGTCTTGTGGCAGCATGGCTCTTTAAGAGCTTATCGAACCTTCGAGGTCAATGTTCTGGCGGCTAGGCCACCGGAATGCGCCGGTCCTTGGCGAACGTCTGCAACGCGCCGCGGATCGATTTGGCGCCGTCGTTGGCATCGATCAACCCGTTAACCAATTTGCTGACCGCCGCAAGATCGGTCGCGAGCAAGGCCGCCTTCACCGGCCCGATCGAGGACGGCGACATCGACAATCTGCGGAAGCCGAGGGCCATCAGCGCCAAAGCCTCCAACGGCTGACCGCCCATCTCGCCGCACAAAGTCACGGGGGTCTTGTTGCGCGCCGCCGTCTCGACGATCATGCGCAAAGCGCGCAGCAGCGGCGCAGACAAAGGATCAAACCGGCTCGACACGTGCTTATTCTCGCGATCGGCGGCGAACATATATTGGATCAAATCGTTCGTACCGACGGAGAGAAAATCGGCCTCGGCGCAAATCTCGTCGAGCTGCCAGAGAAGCGCCGGCACTTCGACCATGGCGCCGAGCTGCAAGCTACGCGGCACGCCATGGCCATGGCGCTTCAAGAAGGCGATTTCGCGCTGCACCAGCTCCTTGGCGCGGGCGAATTCGTCGACGATGGCAACCATCGGAAACATGACCCGCAGATCGCGCCCCGCGCCCGCCCGCAACAAGGCCCGCAACTGCATCCGCAGAAGCGCCGGCCGATCGAGCGAGATGCGGATGGCGCGCCAGCCAAGCGCCGGATTCTCCTCTTCCGCCTGGGTCATATAGGGGAGAACCTTATCGGAGCCGATGTCGAGCGTGCGGAAGGTGATCGGCTTGTCCGGCACCGCCGCAAAAGCGGCGGTGTAGAAATCATATTGCTGTTGGATGCGCGGGAACTGCGAGACGATCATGAATTGCAGCTCGGTGCGGAATAGGCCGATCGAATCCGCGCCGGTTTCCTCCGCATGCTGCAGATCGACGAGCAAGCCGGCATTCATGTGCAATTCGAACGGCACGCCGTCTTTCGTGACGGAGGGAACATCGCGCAGCTTGTGATATTGCTCCTGCCGGCGCGCCCGCAGCCGCGCCTTTTCGGCATAGGCATTTTCGACATCCGGCGGCGGGCGGACCTGCACGTCGCCGGTCGAGCCGTCGACGATGACCGCATCGCCCGGTTCGACAAAAGAGAGAATGTTGGAAACCTCGCCAACCGTCGCGACGCCAAGCGCGCGGGCGACGATGGCGACATGGCTCGAAAGACCCGCATCCTCCAGCACGACGCCGCGCACTTTGGTACGATCGTAATCGAGCAGCGCTGCCGGTCCCATCGTCCGCGCGACGATGATCGCATTATCCGGCAGTTCCGCCTGCGCCGTGACGAAGTCGCGCCCGGCAAGCTGATAGAGCAGTCGGTTGGCAAGATCGTCGAGATCGTGCAGGCGCTCGCGCAGATAGGGATCGGTCTGACGCTGGAGGCGCGCGCGCGCATCGTTTTGTACCCGCTCGACCGCTGCCTCGGCCGTCAGACCCGTCGCGACGGCTTCGCGCAAACGGCGAATCCAGCCGCGGTCATAGGCGAACATGCGGAAGGCTTCGAGCACTTCGCGATGTTCGCCGTGGCCGAGGTCGCCGCGCTCGATCAGTTTGTCGATCGATTCGCGCACCCCGCCGATCGCAGTTTCAAGCCGCTCGGTCTCGGCCTTCACGTCCTCGGCGACGAGTTGTTTCACCGTGACGCGCGGCTCGTGCAGCACCACATAGCCGAGCCCGACACCATCGGCGATGGGCACGCCTTTCAGCGTCACCGGCCGGTTGAGCGCGATCTCCGTATCGAGCAGGCCGATCGACTGCAATTCGCCGGACGCGACCATTTCGGCGAGCAGCATTGCCGTCGTCTGCAGCGCCTCCATCTCTTCTTCGAGATAGACGCGGCGGGCGCGGTTCTGGACGACGAGAACGCCGAGCGTATTGCCGCCGCGCAGGATCGGCACGCCGAGAAACGACGAATAGATCTCTTCGCCGGTCTCCGGCCGATACGAGAAGGAGGGATGATGCTGCGCGTCGGCGAGCGCAAGCGCTTCCGCCGATTCGGCGATCAGGCCGACGAGGCCCTCGCCCTTGCGCATCGTCGTGAGGTGGACCGCCTCGCGGTTCAGACCTTCGGTTGCGAAAAGCTCAAGCCGGCCGTCGGCGCGCAGAACGTAAACGGAGCAGACTTCCGCCACCATATTCGCGGCGATGAGGATGACGATCTTGTCGAGGCGGTCCTGCGGGCTGATCGGCTCCGCCATGACTTCGCGCAGGCGCCGCAGCAATTGCCGCGGGCCGCCGGGCGCAGCGCGCAAGGCTTTGTCTTTTTCCGGCCCTTGAGCCTCGGATTCATAGGTCGGCACAAAGTCTCATCCGCAGGGGGGACTATCAAGACATCCAATCAGGAGAAACGCCCGCCGCACGCTTCTCCGGCGATGGCACTGCGGCGATCGGACGGGCTCTAGACGAACCCTGCCATTGCAAAGGCCGATGCCACCGAAACGCGACAGCTATCCCTATAGCCAATGCAAAGATCAGACCGCAAGCGCCATTCGATCCACGGCGAAAAAGATGCGCAGATTTTAGACCTGATCAAGGCCATAAAGCGTGTGCAATGTGCGCACGGCGAGTTCGGTATAGGCGGCGTCAATCAATACTGAAAATTTGATCTCTGACGTCGTAATCGCGCGGATGTTGATGCCTTTTTCCGATAGGGCCTTGAAGGCCAGCGCAGCAACGCCGGCGTGGCTGCGCATGCCGATGCCGATGGCCGAGACCTTGGCCACATCGCCGGCGCCTTGCAATGCAGCAAAGCCGATCGTCGGGCGGGCCTTTTCCAGAATGGCTCTCGCGCGGTCGTAGTCGTTGGCCGCGACCGTGAACGTGATGTCGGTCGTCACCGTATCGTCTGAGGCGACCTGGACGATCATATCGACATTGATATGCGCCTCGGCGAGCGGCATGAAAATCGCCGCCGCGACGCCTGGCCGGTCGGCGACGCGGCGCAACGTGATCTGCGCCTCGTTGCGCGAAAATGCGATGCCCGTGACGACCTGCTGCTCCACGATATCCTCCTCATCGCAAATCAACGTGCCGGGTCGCGGATCGTCGGGATCGTCGAAGGACGAGCGTACATAAGTTTTGACCCGTTTCATCATCGCCAGTTCGACCGAGCGTACCTGCATCACTTTGGCGCCGAGCGATGCCATCTCCAGGATTTCCTCGAAGGCGATGCGGTCAAGCCGGCGCGCCTTCGGCACCACCCTCGGGTCCGTCGTGTAGATGCCGTCGACATCGGTATATATATCGCAGCGCTCCGCCTTGATCGCGGCCGCAACTGCCACGGCACTGGTGTCCGAACCGCCGCGTCCAAGCGTTGTCACGCGGCCGGTCGCGGCATTGAGACCCTGGAAGCCAGCGACGACCGCGACCTCCTTCATCAGGAAGCCCGCGATTATATGCTCGCCGTTCACGCCAGCGATCCGCGCCGCGCTGGCCGCCTCGGTCGTCAGAATCGGCACCTGCCAGCCTTGCCAGGAGCGGGCTCGGATGCCCATATCCTGGAGGACGATGGCGAGCAGGCCCGCACTGACCTGTTCGCCGGTGGCGACGACGGCGTCATATTCGCGCGGATCGTAACGAGGGGAGGCGTCCTTGCAGAGCGCGACCAGCTCATCGGTCTTGCCAGCCATGGCCGAGACGATGACCGCGACCTCATGGCCAGCGGCGACTTCGCGCTTGACGTGGCGCGCGACATTGCGGATGCGATCAATGCCGGCGACGGATGTGCCGCCGAATTTCATCACGAGGCGGGCCATCGGGTCCGGCAGCGCTTTCTTGTTTCGGTCTTTGGAATCTTTGACCTCGGCGGCTGGATTGCGCGCCGCGGCAATGCGGCGCGTTTACACCACGACCTTGGCGGCCAAGTCAATTCGAGGCAAAAGCCGCACAGAAGGAGGGTTAAGATGTCGGGGGTAGTGGCGCCGCAGGCGCAGACGAGCGTCGATCCGGACGAGGTCGCGCGCTTCGACCGTCTGGCTGCGACCTGGTGGGATTTGAAAGGGCCGATGAAACCTTTGCACCGGTTCAACCCGGTGCGCGTCAATTACCTCAAGCAGCTTCTCATCGACCGGCCGCGCGGCGACAGCCGTCCCACGGCGAAGCCCGACCGACCGCTCGACGGCCTCGAAATTCTCGACATCGGCTGCGGCGGCGGCATTTTGAGCGAGGCTCTAGCGCGGCTCGGCGGCGAGGTGACCGGCATCGATCCCGCGCCCACCAACATTGCCGTTGCGCGCCGCCATGGCGAGGAATCGGGCCTCAGGATCAGCTATCTCGAGACCACCGCCGAAGCGCTCGCAGCGGAAAACCGGCGCTATGACGTGGTACTTGCCATGGAAGTCGTCGAGCATGTGCGCGATGTCAAAGCCTTCGTTGCAACGGCGGCGTCAATGGTGCGCCCGGGCGGCGTTCTGGTCGCGGCGACGCTCAATCGTACTCTGAAAAGCTATGCAATGGCGATCGTCGGCGCGGAGTATATTCTGCGCTGGCTGCCGCGCGGAACGCACGATTGGGACCATTTCGTCACGCCGCGCGAACTGCGCCTTGCCTTGCGCGCCGGGGGGCTCAAAATTCTCGACGAAACCGGCGTCGTCTACCATCCGCTCAGCGCCACTTGGCGCCTCAGCCGCGACATGGATGTGAATTACATCATCGCCGCCGAACGCAAGGCCTGACCGGAGGCATCATCGCGCTCGGCCGCCGCCGCTTCGACCACGCGCTGCATCACCGCATCCCAATTGCCGCGCGTCGTTTGGCGGAACAACCGCACGGTCGGATACCACGGCGTGTCGTCGCGACCGAGCAGCCAGCGCCAATCGGGGATCTCCTTGAGCAGCACAAACGTTGGCCGCCCGAGCGCACCGGCAAGATGCGCGATCGACGTGTCGCAGGTGACGATGAGATCGAGGCTCTGCATCACCGCAGCCGTATCGATGAAGGCATCCGGGCCCGCATCGAAATCGGCGTCGAGCGTCTCGATGGCGAGCTCCGGCCGTGCGGCCAAGGCCTCGACGCCGTCGTGCTTCTGCAAGCTGATGAGGCGGAAATCCGCAACGCCCGCCAGCGCCGCAAAATGCGCCAGCGGAATCGACCGCGCCGGATCGACCTTGGGATCGGGATTGCCTTGCCAGCAGAGGCCGATCTTGAAGGCGGCAGGATTGCCGCGGCTCGCGAGCCTCTCAGCCCATTTCGCCACAAGCGCGGGTTCCGCGGCGAGATAGGGCGTATGCCCTGGGATCGTCGCAAGGTCGCTGCCAAAGGCGCGCGGCAGGCTCGACAGTGCGATCTGGCTGTCGAACCGCTCATTCGGGCCAAGGTCGTCGACGCAGCGCACCGTTGGGCTCAGCCCGCGAAACAGACGCAGCATCTTGCTGCGGCAGAAGAAGGTCACGTCAATGCCAGCCGCAGCCAGCAAAGGCAGATAGCGGCAGAACTGCAGCGCATCGCCCAATCCTTCGCCGCCATAGACGATCAGCTTCTCGCCCGGATGGCTGTTGCCGCGCCATTCGGGGATCGGAAATTTCAATTCGTTATGCGGGATGAGACCGCAACCCCAGCGATATTCGTAGTTTTCCCAGCCGTCGCGGAAATTGCCGCGCAGCAATTGCAGCACGCCCTTGTTGTTGCGGGCATGGGCGCTTTTGGGGTCAAGCGCGATCGCGGCATCGAAGGCTGACTCCGCCGCCTCGAATTGGCAAAGCTCCTTGAGCGCCACGCCGCGGGCGACGAGCGCGGCCTGATAATCCGGCCGCAGCGCCAGCGCGCGGTCGATGGATTGTAGCGCCGCTTCGGGACCGGCGGTTTTCAACAAGGCCGTGCCGCGATTGAACCAGGCCTCGGCTGACTCCGGCCGCGCAGCGAGCGCCTGGTCGAAGGCTTCAACCGCGCCGGGCAGATCGCCCAAATTGATCAAGGCGACGCCGAGATTGTTGAGAAGCTCCGGATTGCCCGGAAAATAAACGAGCGCCGTCCGATAAGCCGCGCAGGCTTCCTCGTAGCGTTTGACTTCGTTGAGAATATTGCCCCGGTCAAGCAGCGCTTCGTAATAATCGGGCTTGAGCCGGAGCGCTTCGTCGAGAAATTTCAACGCCCCGCCGGCATTGCCGCTTTCGGAAAGTATGATGCCGCCGGCACGCAAAGCCTGCGGATAGGCGGGCTGCAAACGCAAGGCATGATCGAAGGCGGCGATCGCCGCATCGTTGCGGCCAAGCGCGCGCAGCACAAGCCCATGGTTGTAATAGCCCGCCGCATCGGCGTGGCCGAGCTTTTCCGCTTCGGCGAAGGCGGCGTCAGCTTCGTCGAAGCGGCCGACCCGCTGCAGCACGCGTGCCAGCCGCAGCACCGCATCGAGAAAATCCGGCCGCAGCGCGCGCGCCTGCGTAAACCAGGGCACCGCCGCCGCCCAGGCCTCGGCACCGACATGGATCAGACCGACCAGCTGGCAGCGTTCGGCGCTGGCGATCTGGCGTGGATCGAGCGCTGCCAAGGGGGCCAAAGCCTCGGCGTTGCGGCCCTGCCTTAAAGCCTCGGCGGCATCGCGCAAGGTCGTATCGAGATCGGCGGCGAAGATCGAATGCGGCGCCACGGCGCGATTCGCAAATGCCGCGTTCAAAGCCTCTGGCATGGGACACTCCGCCTATCGAATGCGGAACTGTCTATGGCACAGCTTGCGTGAGACTTACGGCGTCGCCGGACTTAGTTGAGATCGTCCGGCACGAGCGGCAGCGGCAGGATGCTGATGCCTTCGTCGAGAAGCGCTTTGGCCTCCTCGCGCGTCGCTTGACCGCGAATCGGGCGCTCCTCGCTGGCCCCCTCGGCGATCTTTCGCGCCTCGTCCGGAAAGCGCGTCCCGACATCCTCGGTGAGACCCATCACATAATGCCGCAGCGCGCGCAGAGCGGCGCGGTCTCGCGCCCGCTCTTCCGCGCTTGGCGCTTCAATACGATCGCCGTGAGCGAGCGCCGGCGCCATGATCGCTTTGGCAACCTGCGGCGAGGCGCAGACCGGGCAAGAGACTTGGGCCCGCGCAACTTGTTCATCGAAGCTGGCGGCGCTCGCAAACCAGGAATCGAATTCATGGCCTTGCGAACATTTCAGAGCATATTTGATCATCGCGCCGCGTCGGCCAAAGCCGTTTCGAGTTCACCCCTGGCGTCAAGCGCATGCAAATCGTCACAGCCGCCAATATGGGTTTCACCGAAGAAAATCTGCGGCACGGTTCGCCGGCCGCCGGCCCGCAGCATCATGGCTTCGCGGGCAGCCGGATCGCCATCGACGGCGATCTCCGCGAAATCGAGGCCGCGCGCATGCAACAGCGCCTTGGCGCGGCGGCAATAGGGGCAGGTCGCCGTCGTGTAAACGACAATATCAACCGGTTGCGGCATTCTTACTGGACCTCGTTTCTCGCTCCCAAGATATGGTATTTCATCCGCTTGTCACAACCCTGGCGAAGACCAAGACATCGACGCGCGCGGCCCCGCCGCGAAGCAGGGCGCGCGCCGCTGCATTGAGCGTCGCGCCGGAGGTGAGGACATCGTCGATCAGCAGGACGTTGCGACCGGCGATGGCGCCCTGCGCGGATCCGGGCACCGCAAAAGCCCCCTGCACATTGTCGGCGCGTTGCGCCCGGCTGAGGCCGACCTGCGGCAGCGTCGGTTTGATACGGGCGAGCGCGAAGGGCTCGACCGTCTTGCCGCTTGCCCGGCCGACGATCTCGGCCAGGGCATTCGCCTGATTGAACCGGCGCCAGATGAGGCGGCGCCGATGCAACGGCACGGGGACGAGCAGATCGGCACCGGCCAAAAGCTCCGCGCCGGCGCGGGCCATCCAGAGACCGAGCGGCTTCGCCAATTCCAGCCTGTCGCCGTATTTCAGCCGGTGAACGAGGTCGCGGACGGGGCCGTCCTCGAAACGCGCCACCGCCCGCGCGCGATGATAGACGGGCGGATTGGCCATCGCCTCGGGCGACAAGAGGCCCGGAACGCCGAGATCATAAGGAAAGGGCGTACCGAGCCGCTCGCAATAGGGCTTCTCGATGAAGCCGACGCGGCGCCAGCACGAAGGACACAGCGCCCCATGCGCCGTCACCGCCTTGCGGCAGGCAAGGCAAGCGGGCGGAAAGACGAGGTCGAGCACCGCATCGGCGAGCGCGCGCCCGCGCCGCAGGGTCTTCGACCAAACGGCAGGCAGGGGCGGCGGAGCAAGCGCGGGATCGTCGCAAATCATGGCGCAGCATAAACATGGCGCCAGAGCGCGCCAGAAATTTTGCCGAGGGGGCCGCCGCAATGCGCTAAAAGGGGCGGTGGCACCGAGCAGTTTTCTCATTTTCGATCGCGCCCTGCAGAGCCGGCGGCACGCTCGCGCGCTGGCAGGCGGTCCTGCCGATTTTCTCCTGGCGCGGGCGGCTGACGAGATTGTGGAGCGTCTTCAAGCCGTCATGCGGCAATTCTCGGCGATCGGCGATATCGGGACGCCGCTGGCGCTGCTCAGCGCGCGCCTTGCCGCGCACTATCCGGCCGCATGCGTGACGCATCTCGCGTCGGCTGGCGGCGCCAATGTCATCGGCGATGCCGAACGCCTGCCTTTCGCACGTGAGGCCTTCGATCTCGCCGTCTCCGCGCTCGCGTTGCAGGACGTCAACGATCTGCCCGGCGCGCTGGCGCAAATCCGCCGAAGCTTGCGGCCCGACGGCCTCTTCCTCGGCTGTCTCGTCGGCGGCGCCACGCTGCGCGAATTGCGCGCGGCGCTGGCCGAAGCCGAGACGGACATCGCCGGCGGCGTCTCGCCGCGCGTCGCGCCCTTCGCCGACCTGCGCGACATGGGCGGCCTCTTGCAACGCGCCGGCTTTGCCTTGCCGGTCGCCGATGTCGAAACCCTCACCGTCCGTTATCCGCATCTCTTCGCTCTCTTCGCCGACCTGCGGGCGATGGGGACGACGAATGCGCTCGTCGAACGGATCAAGCGGCCGACACGCCGCGCGCTCTTTCTCCGCGCCGCCGAGATTTATGCGCGCGACCATGCCGATGCCGACGGGCGGCTGCGCGCCACGTTCGAGCTGATCTTTCTCTCCGGCTGGGCGCCGCACGAAAGCCAGCAGAAACCGCTGAAGCCCGGCAGCGGGCAAGTCTCGCTCGCGGAGGCCCTCCGCAAGCCCTAGCACCGGCGATCGCCACGCGCCCTAAGGATGCGGCACGAGTTCCCAAGTCACGCGCACCTGCGAATCATAGGTCAACGTTCCCGGCGTCATCGGCACATTGGCCATCGGCGCCATCGCCTTGGCGAAAATGCGCGGCTGGATCCCGCCCTGATCGTTCGGCGCGATTTCGAGCACCCGGCCGAGGTTTACGCCCGCCGCCGGCAGATAGGCCTTGGCCAGGCGCAACGCATCCTGCATCGCTGCCGCATTGAGCTTGGCGTAAATCTCGTCCTCATGGCTCGCGCGGAAGCTAATGCCCTGAAATTCGTTGGCGCCGCTGTCGATCAGGCGGGCGGCAAGCGCCCCGGCCTTGCCGACATCGCGCAGGCGGATGGTGACCCCGTTGCGCGCCTGATAGCCACGCAATTTTTGGCCCGTGCCGCGGCCTTCGGCATCAGAGAGGCTGTCGTAAACGGGCGTCAGCGAGACTTCGCTCGTCTGCACGTCCTTGGGATCGATGCCGTTCCCCTTGATCGCGTCGATCATCGCCTGCGCGGCCTGGGCGTTGGCCGCGGCGGCGGCCTCCGCTTTGGGCCGTTCCGTCACGACGGCAAGCGAAAGGGTCACGAGATCGGGCACGACCTCGGTACGGGCGTGGCCGACGACGGTGATATGGGGCACCGAATCGACCAGGGCCGCCTGCGCCAGTGCCGCACCGGGCGCCGCAAGGCCGAAAGCAAGAGCCACGACAAGGCGAACAGGAGCCATGAAACCGTCCTTAGCGCAGGAGTGGAGAAATCAGCCGCCCGATGCTACATAGCGACTATGAATTTTCATGCCGAGACCTCGCCATCATCCTTGCCGGTGCGGCGAGATGATGACGCCACGCTGACCTCCAAAGCCTCGCTCGTCGGCGCCACCCGCGCCGAACTGGCCGAGGCCTTGCGCACGCATGGCGTGACGGAGCGCGAGATCAAGATGCGCGTCGCGCAGCTCTGGCATTGGCTTTATTTCCAGGGCGCGCGCGATTTCGACGCGATGCTCAACATCGGCAAGGGCTTGCGCAGCACGCTCGCGGCGCACGAAAGCCTGGCGCGGCCGGAGGTCGTGAGCGAGCAGGTCTCGCAGGATGGCACGCGCAAATGGCTGCTGCGCCTCGCCCCCGTCGACAAAACCGATAAAGGCGCCGAGGTCGAATGCGTTTATATTCCGGAAAGCGACCGCGGCACGCTCTGCATTTCGAGCCAGGTCGGCTGCACGCTGACCTGCCGCTTCTGCCACACCGGCACGCAGAAACTCGTTCGCAATCTGACGACGCGGGAGATCGTCGCGCAGATCATCGTCGCGCGCGAAAGGCTTGGCGATTTTCCCGGTCTGACCCCGCCGACGAACGGCCTGCTGCCGCAGGGCGAGACGCGGCCGATCACCAATATCGTCTTCATGGGCATGGGCGAACCGCTCTATAATTTCGACAATGTGCGCGATGCGGTCGGCGTTCTCGCCGACGGCGACGGGCTCTCGGTCTCGAAACGCCGCATCACCGTCTCGACCGCCGGCGTCGTGCCGCAGATCGAACGGCTCGGCGCCGAGGCCGGTCCGATGCTCGCCATCTCGCTCCATGCGGTGCGTGACGACCTGCGCGACACGCTCGTGCCGCTCAATAAAAAATATCCGATCAAGGATCTGCTCGCCGCCTGCCGCGACTATCCCGGCGCCTCGAACGCGCGGCGCATCACCTTCGAATATGTGATGCTGAAAGGCGTCAACGATTCGCCCGCAGAGGCGCGCGAACTGGTGCGGCTGCTCAAGGGCATTCCGGCCAAGATCAATCTGATCCCGTTCAATCCGTGGCCGGGCACGCAGTATGAATGTTCGGATTGGGACAAGATCGAAGCCTTTTCCGACATCGTCTTCGACGCCGGCTATGCGAGCCCGGTACGCACGCCGCGCGGCCGCGACATTCTCGCTGCCTGCGGCCAATTGAAGAGCGAGACGGAAAAGCTGCGCGCCCGGGCAAGGCTCGCGGCGGAAGCGGAATAATCAGCCGACCTTCCGCACGCCCCAGACGGCGATGATTGCCAGCGCCGCCGAGATCAACGCGTTCCACCCGGCCAGCGAAAGTCCGAAGATGCGGATCGCCACCGCATCGCAGCGCACCACCTTCTGCGTCTGCAATTGATGCAGGAAATCCTGCATCGTCGTCACCTTGGTCAGCGCATCGCCGGTGCAGGCCGAAGGTCCCGCCCAGAAATGCCATTCGACGCCGGCATGATAGATTCCGAAGCCGGCGCTGAATGCAAAGATCAGGAACAGCAGGATGAATCCGGTGAGCATCAGAACGCGGCTACGGCGCAGAGCGAAGACGAGCGTCGCCGCGGCCACGGGAACGCCGACATAATAAGGAATGCGCTCGCTGAGGCAGAGTTCGCAGGGGGCATAGCCGAAAGCCTGGAAGATCCAGGCGCCGGCGATCGTTGCCGCCGCGATGATGAGGATCAGCCATGCTGCACGCGCGGCATGCACATCACGGAAATAGGTTTCGCCCATCGTCCCTCACGCCATATGCGCGGCGACGACAAAGCCGAGAATTACGGCGGCAGCAAGAAGCAGCAGGAAATAGCCGAAGTATTTCTCTAACAAGCCGTTGATCGGCGCGCCATAACGGTTGAGCACCGCGGCGAGCAGGAAGAAGCGCGCCCCGCGCGTGATGAGACACAGCAGCACAAAGAGCGGCAGACTATAGGCGAGAAGCCCGCTGGTGATCGTTACGATCTTGAACGGGATTGGCGTCAACCCTTTGATGAGGATGATGGCCCAGCCCCAATGCGCATAAAGCGCGCGCACCTCGTTGACGCGTGCGCCATAGCCATAAACATGGATGAGCCATTGGCCGAGCGTCGCATAGAGCAGCGCGCCGATCGCATAGCCGAGCAGGCCGCCGGCGACGGAGGCGAGGGTGCAGATGAGCGCATAGAGGAAGGCCCGCTTCGGGCGCGCCAGCGCCATCGGCACGAGAATCGTGTCGGGCGGAATCGGAAAAAACGAGCTTTCGGCAAAGGCGATAAGCCCCAGCGCCCAAGGCGCATGGCGGCTTTCAGCCAGCGAAAGCGTCCATTGATAAAGCTTTTTGAACATAATCTTTGCCGTAGCGCTCTGGTAGCAAAATTCGCGGGGCGGCGATACCGGCCGATGGGCGCAGAGGTCAGCCTTCGATCTCCTCGCGGAGGATTTCGAGCGCCAGCCATTCGTCTTCGGCCTCGCTCAGGGCCATTGTGGCATTGGCCAAAGCCTCGGTCGCCGCGGTGAATTTCGCCCGGTCGCGGCGATAGAGGTCGGCATCGGCGAGCACCGCCTTGTGCCGCGCCGCCTCGGCGCGCAAAGCCTCCATGCGCGCCGGCAGGCTTTCGAGCGCGTGCTTTTCCTTGAAGGACAATTTGCGCTTGGCTTTCGGCGCGGCGATCTGCGCCTTCGGATCGGTCTTTTCACGGGCCGGTTTCAGGACCGGGCTCGCGCTGAGGCCTTGGCCGCGCTGCGCCACCATGTCGGAATAGCCGCCAGCATAGTCGGTCCAACGGGCATTGCCTTCGGCGACAAGGACCGAGGTTGCGATCCGGTCGAGAAAGTCGCGGTCGTGACTTGCGAGGATCACCGTGCCTTTGTAATCGGCGAGCAATTCTTGCAACAGATCGAGCGTCTCGAGATCGAGATCGTTGGTCGGTTCGTCGAGGACGAGCAGATTGGTCGGCTGAGCGAGCGCACGCGCCAGCATCAGCCGGCCGCGTTCGCCGCCGGAAAGCCGGCCGATCGGCGTGCCTGCCTGTTCCGGCCCGAACAGAAAGTCGCGCATATAGCCGATGACGTGTTTGCGGGCGCCGGCGACCTCGACATAATCGCTGCCGCCGCCGGTGAGCGCATCCTTCAGGCTCGTCGCCGGATCGAGCGAGGCGCGATTCTGATCGAGGCTCGCCATGGCGAGATTGGCGCCGTGCTTCACCTCGCCGGCATCGGGCGTCAGCACACCGGTCAAGAGATTGATGAGCGTCGTCTTGCCCGCGCCGTTGGCGCCGACAAGGCCGAGCCGGTCGCCGCGCAGGATACGGGCCGAGAAATCCTTGACGATCGGCCGCTCGCCATAGGCCTTGGCAATGTTGCGCGCCTCGATGACCAGCGCCGGTGCCGCCTCGGCCTCGCCCGCGGCGAATTTCACTTGCCCCGTCGCGCGGCGATGCTCGCGATGGTCTTTGCGCAAGCCTTGGAGATCGGCGAGCCGCTTCTGATTGCGCTTGCGCCGGGCGGTGACGCCGTAGCGCAGCCAATCTTCCTCCGCGGCGATTTTCCGCGCCAGCTTGTGCTGTTTGAGCTCCTCTTCCTCCAGCATCTGGTCGCGCCAGGCTTCGAATTCGGCGAAGCCGCGGTCGCGGTTGAAGGTCAGGCCGCGGTCGAGCCAGACGGTTTTCTTCGTCAGATTGTGCAGGAAACGGCGGTCGTGGCTGATGAGCACGAGCGCCGAGCGCAGGGCGGCGAGCTTCGCCTCGAGCCATTCGATCGTCGGCAGATCGAGATGGTTGGTCGGCTCGTCGAGCAGCAGAATGTCCGGTTCCGGCGCCAGAACCCGCGCCAGGGCGACGCGCCGTGCTTGGCCGCCGGAAAGCCGCAACGGATCCTCTTCGCCGCTCAGGCCAAGCTCGTTGAGGAGCGCCCGGCCGAGGTGCGGGCCGTCCACCGGGCTCAATCCTTCGGCCACATAATCGAGCGCCGTGGCATAGCCGGAAAAATCCGGCTCTTGCGGCAGATAGCGCAGGCTCGCATCCGGCTGCAGAAAGCGCCGGCCGCCGTCGGGCTCGACCAGTCCGGCGGCGATCTTCAGCAAAGTCGATTTGCCGGAGCCGTTGCGGCCGACGAGGCAGAGCCGGTCGCCGGCGGCGAGCGTGAGCTCCGCCTCCGTCAGGAGCGGCGTACCGCCGAAGCTCAAACGGATCGATTGAAGACTGAGAAGCGGGGCGGCCATGAAGCGGGTTTATTCTTTCAACTGTCTGTGAAGGCGGGCCGGAGGCGTAACGCCCTGCCGGTCCGGCTCGTATCTCCTAGCCAAAGGCGGCTAAAATCGCGAGAGCTGCCAGCCTAGGGATAGAGGAAATCAAAATGCTGACCCGCAGAGCATTTTCCATCGCCGGCTTTGCCGGCGTTGCCGCCTTCGGTTTCAGCCGCTTGGCCAAGAGCCAGGCCGCCAAAGCCGAGCCGGCCTATGAGATCACCCATACCGATGCCGAGTGGCGCCGGCTTCTGACCCCTCAGCAATATGATGTGCTGCGCCGGAAAGGCACGGAACTGCCTTTTTCGAGCCCGCTCTTGAACGAGCATCGCGCCGGCATCTTCGCCTGCGCCGGCTGCAACCAGCACCTTTTCTCCTCCACGACGAAGTTCGACAGCGGCACCGGCTGGCCGAGCTTCTGGGCGCCGCTGCCGAATGCGGTGAACGAGGCCCAGGACAATTCCCTCGGCATGGAGCGGACGGAAATTTCCTGCCGGCGCTGCGGCGGCCACCTCGGCCATGTCTTCGATGACGGCCCAAGGCCGACGGGGCTGCGCTATTGCATGGACGGTGTGGCGCTGAAATTCATTCCCGGCCCGACGGCCTGAGGCACGTTGATGCTGCTCGCGCTGATCGCCTATCTCGGCGGCGTGCTCACGATCCTGAGCCCCTGCATTCTGCCGGTTCTGCCCTTCGTCTTCGCCCGCGCCGATCAGCCCTTCCTCAGAAGTGGCCTGCCCATGCTGATGGGCATGGCCCTGACGTTCGCCGCCGTCGCCACCTTGGCGGCGGTCGGCGGCGGCTGGGCGGTGCATGCGAATGAATATGGCCGGATCGCCGCGATGCTGCTCCTGGCGGTTTTCGGCGTGACCTTGCTCGTGCCGGCCGTCGCGGACCGGCTGATGCGGCCCATCGTGGCGCTCGGCGCTGTCCTGGCGCTCTCGGCCGATTCGGAAGCGGGCACCGGCCGGAAGGTTCTGTCCTCGCTGATCCTCGGCATTGCGACGGGCCTCCTCTGGGCGCCCTGCGCCGGGCCGATCCTCGGCCTCGTCCTGACCGGCGCGGCGCTGCAGGGCGCAAATGCCGGGACATCGCTTCTGCTCCTCGCTTATGCCGCGGGGGCCGCAACGTCACTGGCCGGCGTGCTTTTGATCGGCGGCCGAGTCTTCGCGGCGATGAAGAGCGCGCTCGGCGCAGGCGAATGGATACGCCGCGGTTTGGGTGTCGCGGTGCTTGCCGGCGTCGCCGCCATCGCGCTTGGCTTCGACACCGGCCTTCTGACCCGGCTCTCGGCGGCGCCGACCAATGCGCTCGAACAGGCTTTGATCGACGGGGCGCAAACGCAAAAGCCCACGGCCTCGGTCGTGATGAACGACGGCGCCGGCGCCATGATGATGGTAGCGCATCATCCGCCCGCGGCCGCGTCGGCTTTGCCGGTGGAAGGCGAACTGCCTTCGCTTGCCGGCGCGACGCAATGGCTCAATTCGCCGCCGCTTACCGCGGCAGGCCTGCGCGGCAAGGTCGTGCTCGTCGATTTCTGGACCTATTCCTGCATCAATTGCCTGCGCACTCTGCCTTATGTCCGCGCCTGGGCCGAGAAGTACAAAGACAAGGGCCTCGTCGTCATCGGCGTGCATGCGCCGGAATTCGCCTTCGAGAAGAACATCGACAACGTGCGCCACGCCGTAAACGAGCTTAACGTCACCTATCCCGTGGCGATCGACAATGATTATGCGATCTGGCAGGGCTTCAACAACGAATTCTGGCCGGCGCATTATTTCATCGATGCCGAGGGGCGCATCCGCCATCACCATTTCGGCGAAGGCGATTATGCCGGATCGGAGCACGTGATCCAGCAGCTTCTCGCGGAAGCCGGCCGCACGGGCGTCGCTGGCGGGATCGTCAATGTGTCTGCAAAGGGCGCCGAAGCGGCGGCGGATATGGCCGACGTGCAATCGCCCGAAACCTATATCGGCTATGACCGTGCGGCGAATTTCGCCTCGACGGACGATGCCGTTCACGACACGCCGCATGTCTATGCGCTGACGCCGAAGCTCGCCTTGAACCAATGGGGCCTGACCGGCGATTGGACGATCGCCGGCGAACGTGCCGGGCTCGATGCCGCTGAAGGCTCGATCACCTATCGTTTCCACGCCCGCGATCTGCACCTGGTGCTGGGACCCGGCGCCGGCGGCAAGCCGGTGCATTTTCGCATCCTCGTCGATGGCCGCGCGCCGGGCGTCGACCATGGCGCCGACGTCGACGCCGCAGGCAATGGCATCGTGACCGAACAGCGGCTCTATCAGCTCGTGCGCCAGAACGGCCAGATCGCAGACCGGACCTTCGAGATTCAATTCCTTGAGCCTGGCGTGCAGGCCTTTTCCTTCACCTTTGGATAGGAGGCGGACATGTCACAACGGCATATGATTCTGGGCTTCGGCGCGGCGGCGCTGATCGCCGGCGCCCTCTGGGCGAATTCGCATAGCTACGCCGAGCCTGCGGCGCGCGTGCCAGCGCCGCGCGCCGACGAAGCGCCGCGCGCGCATCTCGAAACGATCGTCGTTGCCGGCGGCTGCTTCTGGGGCGTGCAAGGCGTCTTCCAGCATGTGAAAGGCGTCAACCAGGCAATCTCGGGCTATTCCGGCGGCAGCCGCGCCAATGCGCATTACGAGCTCGTCGGCACTGGCGAGACCGGCCATGCGGAATCGGTGCGCATCACCTTCGATCCGCGCATCGTGAGCTACGGCAAGATTTTGCAGATCTATTTTTCGGTGGCGACAGACCCGACCGAACTCAACCGGCAGGGTCCCGATGTCGGCAGCCAATACCGCTCGGTGATCTTCGCCGCCGATGCGACGCAGAAAAAAATCGCCGAGGCTTATATCGCGCAATTGGACAAAGCGCATGTCTTCGGCGCGCCGATCGTGACGCGCGTCGATTCCTTCCGCGCCTTCTACCCCGCGGAAGGCTATCATCAGGACTATGCGACTCTGCATCCCGATAACGACTATATCGCTGAAAATGATTTGCCGAAGATCGAGGCGCTGCGCCGGCTTTTCCCGGCGCTCTACCGGCCGCAGGCGAAACTGGTGGGGACGGCGGGCGAGTAAGCCTGTTCGAGATGGCCGATTAAAGCTTCAACACCGCTTTCAGCTCGCTCAGCTGATCGCGGCGCTCGGTCGCGATGCGCCGCGCTTCGTCCGACTTGGCATCGGCGACGTCCTCTTCCGCATCCTTGAGATCGGCGTCGATCTTGGCGGCGTCGAGCTCCTCGAGCGCAATCGTCTGCTCGGCAAGAATCGTAAGCCCCTCGGGCGCGACTTGCGCAAAGCCGCCGCGGACGAACAGCTTGGTTTTCTGCGTCGGCGAGGCGTCGAATTCGAGAATGCCGGGCTTCAGCAAAGCCAGCGTCGGCGCGTGATCCTTGAGCACGGTGAATTCGCCTTCGACGCCCGGAATGACGACGGCTTCGACGTCGCCCGAAAAAACGACCTTTTCCGGCGAGACGAGTTCAAACGGGAAAGCCGGCATAGCGAATCCTCACGTTCTCAGGCGCGCCGTGCGGCGAGCAGGCCGGCCAGCGCACCGAGCACGCCGCCAGCAACCGTATAAATCGCAATATGATGGATCTGGCCGTTGGTCAGGCTGCCGGTGTCGTGCGCGCCGGCGGCATGATCGCCTTGAACCTCGATCTGCAACGGGCCGAGGCGCATTTCGGTTGCCTCCGGCCGTGTCAGCCAACCGACAAGCGCGCCCAGCACCAATCCGACGATCAGGAACAGGACGCGCGAATTCATGTCAGGCGGCTTCCTTGGCCAACCGCTCGGCCTTCTGCACCGCCTCGTCGATCGAACCGACCATGTAGAAGGCAGCCTCGGGCAGATGGTCGTATTTGCCTTCGATCAGGCCCTTGAAGCCCTTGATCGTCTCGGCGAGCGGCACGAGCTTGCCGGGCGAGCCGGTGAAGACTTCGGCGACGTGGAAGGGCTGCGACAGGAAGCGCTCGATCTTGCGGGCGCGCGCCACGGTCAGCTTGTCCTCTTCCGATAATTCGTCCATGCCGAGAATGGCGATGATGTCCTGCAGCGCCTTATAGCGTTGCAGCACCTGCTGCACCTGGCGGGCGACGTTATAATGCTCTTCGCCAACGACGAGCGGCGACAGCATGCGCGAGGTCGAGTCGAGCGGATCGACCGCCGGGTAGATGCCTTTCTCCGCAATCGTACGCGACAGCACGGTCGTCGCATCGAGATGCGCGAAGGAGGTCGCGGGCGCCGGATCGGTCAAATCGTCGGCCGGCACGTAGATCGCCTGCACCGAGGTGATCGAACCCTTGGTCGTCGTCGTAATGCGCTCCTGCAGATCGCCCATATCGGTTGCGAGCGTCGGCTGATAGCCGACGGCCGAGGGGATGCGGCCCAAGAGCGCCGACACTTCCGAGCCCGCCTGGGTGAAGCGGAAGATGTTGTCGACGAAGAACAGCACGTCCTGGCCCT
>NZ_CANSHK010000043.1:0-27814 GCF_947646745.1 uncultured Methylovirgula sp.
GCCCGAGGCGCGCCGGCCGGACCGCTTCGCGGCGCGGGCGCGCGCGGCGCGCGATCGCGTGCTCGAGCGCGCCTATCGGCACGGCGTCATCACTTTGGCGGAGCGCGATGAAGCGAAAGAGCAGGACGTGCCGCATGCGCGTCTTGCCTTTCCGCATCTCGCGCCGCATGCCGCCGAGGCGGCGTTGCGCGCCGACAAGGAGCATGGCGTGCATCGGCTGACGCTGTCGTCCGGCTGGCAGGCTTCGCTTGAACGATTGGCGCATGAGAGCGCGCAGCGGCTGGGGCCGAAAATCTCGGTCGCTATCCTCGTTATCGACAATGCGAGCGGTGAAATCCGCGCCCATGTCGGCGGCGCCGATTATTTTTCGGCGTCGCGCGCCGGCGCCATCGACATGACCAAGGCCTTGCGCTCGCCGGGCTCGGCGCTGAAGCCTTTCATCTATGCACTCGCCTTCGAGTCGGGCATCGCCCATCCGGAGACCGTGCTCGAAGACCGGCCGGTGCATTTCGGCCAATATGCGCCGGAGGATTTCGACCTCGGCTTCGAGGGGACGGTGACGGCACGCCATGCGCTGCAAATGTCGCTCAACCTGCCGGCGGTCGAATTGCTCAATGCCGTCGGACCGGAGCGGTTTCTCGCGCGGCTGCGCAGCGCCGGCGCCGATGTCGTCGTGCCGGACGATCAGCCGCCGGGTCTCGCCATCGGCCTCGGCGGCGTCGGCATCAGGCTCATCGATCTCGCCAAGCTTTATGCGGGTCTCGCCCGCGGCGGCAGCGTGCCGGTTCTGCATGAGCGTGCCGCGGGCGCGCTGGCCTCGCATGCGCGCATCTGCGAACCGGTGTCGGCCTGGTATGTCGCCGATATTTTGCGCGGCGCGCCGCCGCCCGACAATGCGCCCTATAATCGGCTCGCCTTCAAGACCGGCACCTCTTACGGCTATCGCGATGCTTGGGCGGCGGGCTTTGATCGCAAGAACACGATTGCCGTCTGGGTCGGCCGGCCAGACAATGCCCCTGTGCCGGGGCTGATCGGCCGCGTCGCCGCGGCGCCCATTCTCTTCGATGCCTTCGCCCGCATCGGCAGCAGCTATGAGATCATACCGCGGCCCGCCGATGCGCTGATCGCGCGCACCGCGGACCTGCCGCCGCCGCTGCGCCAATTGCGCGACGATCACGCGGCCGATGCCGGCAACGGCGATATTCAGGCATTGAAAATCGTCTATCCGCCCAACGGCGCCCGCATCGATCTCGGGCTTTCGGAACAAGCGGTCAGCGATCTCGCGCTGAAGGCGGAAGGCGGCGTGCCGCCGTTCCGCTGGATGGTCAATGGCGCGCCCGTCGGCGCGCCGGATCTGCGCCGTGATTCCGAATGGACGCCGGACGGCGCCGGTTTCGCCCGCATCTCGGTGCTGGATGCCAAGGGCCAGTCGGACAGCGTGCGGGTGCGGCTACAGTGATTACGGCTTCGGATAATCCGTTCCGGCCGAGACCGGCGCCCATTTCATGATCTCGGCCTGCAAGGCGCCGAGCTTTTCGCCGACGAGTTGCAGCGCATCGGAGCCGAGCAGCAGATGCAGCGGCGGCTCTTCCACTTCTGTGATGTGCAGCATCGCTTCCGCCGCCTTGCGCGGATCGCCCGGCTGCGTGCCGTTGCGCGCTGCGAGCCGCTTGCGTGACCAACCGGCGGAAGGCTCGTAATCCTCGATCGTCTTCTCGACATGCCGCATCGAACGGCCCGCCCAATCGGTGCGGAAGCCGCCGGGCTCGACGATCGTCACCTTGATGCCGAGGTGCTTCACCTCTTTGGCGAGCGATTCGGAAATGCCTTCGAGCGCAAATTTGCTGCCGTGATAGGCGGAAATGCCGGGAAAGGCCATGAGCCCGCCCATCGAACTGATGTTGAGGATATGGCCGGCGCGGCGGCTGCGCAGATAGGGCAGCGTCGCCTGCATCATCGCTATCGCGCCGAAGACATTGACGTCGAACTGTTCGCGGAAATCGGCGAGCGTCGCTTCTTCGAGCGCGCCTTCGAAACCATAGCCGGCATTGTTGACGAGCACGTCGATGCCGCCGAGCTTTTCCTCGGCCTCTTTGACGCCGCGCTGCACGGCGGCTTCATCGGTGACATCGAGCAGAATGCCGAAGGCGCGGCCCGGTGCGAGTTTTTCGAACGCGGTTTTGTCCGCGTCCTTGCGGATGGTGCCGGCGACCTTACCGCCTTTTTCCAGAATGAGTTGCGACAATGCGCGGCCGAAGCCGCTCGACACGCCGGTGATGAGCCAGTTCATGAGAAGGTCCTTCTATTGAAAGCCGACGATCGGATGCGGCACATAGGGCGCTTCGAGCTTGCCGATTTCTTCCGCCGTGAGCTTCAGCGACAGAGCTGCGACCGCGTCGTCGAGATGGCTTACTTTCGAGGCGCCGATGATCGGCGCGGTGATGCCGTCCTTCTGCAACAGCCAGGCGAGCGCGATTTGGGCGCGGGGGACGCCGCGCGCCTTGGCGACGTTCGCAACCTCGCTGGCAATCATGCGATCGGATTCGAGGCCATAAAGGGTCTTGCCAAAAACGTCGGTATTCTGGCGTTCGCTGGTTTCGTCCCAATCGCGGGTGAGGCGGCCGCGGGCGAGCGGGCTCCAGGGCAGGACGCCGATCTTCTGGTCGCGGCAGAGTGGCAGCATTTCGCGCTCCTCCTCGCGGTTGAGAAGATTGATGTGATCCTGCATCGAAACGAATTCGGTCCAGCCGTTGAGGCGCGCGACATAAAGCGCCTTGGCGAATTGCCACGCATACATGGAGGAGGCGCCGATATAGCGGGCCTTGCCGGCCTTGACGACATCGTGCAGAGCTTCGAGCGTCTCTTCGATCGGCGTTGCATGGTCCCAGCGATGGATCTGATAGAGATCGACATAATCGACGCCGAGCCGACGCAGACTGTTGTCGATCTCGGCAAGGATGGCGCGGCGCGACAGACCGGCGCCGTTCGGGCCGGGGTGCATCCGGCCATGCACCTTGGTGGCGATCACGACATTCTGGCGTGCTGTGAGATCCTTGAGCGCGCGGCCGACGATCTCCTCCGACGTGCCGTCGGAATAGACATTGGCGGTGTCGAAGAAATTGATGCCGAGTTCGAGCGCCTTCTGGATGATCGGCCGGCTCTTTTCGGCGTCGAGCGTCCAGCTGTGCGGCCCGCGGCCGGGTTCGCCGAAGGTCATGCAGCCGAGACAGATGCGCGACACATCGAGGCCGGTATGGCCGAGTTTCACATAATCCATTGTCCGATCTCCGAAATGCAAACGGCCGCGAATGCCGCGGCCGCCAGCGCGAATGGGCAGTGCTTAGACGAGCTTGAGGCGAACCGGCACGTTGCCGCGCAGCGCGTTCGAATAAGGGCAGATCTTGTCGGCTTTCTCGATCAGATCCTGCGCCTCGGCGCGGGGGAGGCCCGGCAGCGAAATATCGAGTTCGACGTCGAGGCCGAAGCCGCCTTCGGAGCGCGGGCCGATGCCGACCGTGCCGGTGACGGACGTGTCGTCCGGCACTTTCGGGCCGCCCTGCGTGGCGACGAATTTCATGGCGCTGAGAAAGCAGGCCGAATAGCCGGCCGCGAACAGCTTTTCCGGATTGTTGCCGGTCGCGCCATTGCCGCCGAGTTCCTTCGGAATCGTCAAATTGACGTCGAGCGTGCCGTCTTCGGTTCGTGCATGGCCTTCACGCCCACCGGTGGCGGTGGCTTTGGTGCGATAGAGAACATTGACCGACATGGCTTACTCCTTGGGCTAAAATTCGCGCGCGCCGCCGCGCTTCTCGAGCCGGCGTATCCATGAAATGAAGCGTATGGGAACGGTTTTCAATCAATCGGCAGATGCGGCAGGGAGCGGCCATCATAAACGAACGGGCGGCGGATGCGGGTCGGATAGTGCGCACATCCGCCGATCCGCGCGCCGACCAAGGCCGCCTCTTGCGCCGGCGCGGCAGAGTGGGGGATAGTGCAGCGCCGCGGTTGATTCTCGTCCTTATCGCCTTGAAAGAGGCCGAATTTCCCGCCAAACGTGAGCAAGTCCCCGCAAACATACCAACAAGGGACCCGCAGGCTTGTCATCCTCCTGGCTTTATAAACGGCCGTCCATGCGCATCGTTTCTGCCTGCTCGCCCTTTATTGCCGTTCTCGTTGCGACGGCGCTTGTGGTCACGCCGGCTGCGGCGGAGGTCATACTCGCGCGCTATGCGGTAAGCCTCGTGGGCTTCAGGATCGGCGAGGCGAGCGCCCATGGCGCGGTCAGTGCTGCGGCCTATCGCGTGGCCCTCGACGCGCGTCTAACGGGCCTCGCCGAATGGCTCGCGCATATGCGCATTGCCTTGGCATCTTCCGGCGAGATTCGCCGCGGCAATGTTCTGCCCAACGCCTATGCGACGACGGCGGCCACTTCGCGCGATACGCGCACCGTCCGCATGGCGCTTGAGGCAGGCAATGTCCGCGCCGTCGATATTTCGCCGCCCCTCGAAGACGAATCGATCCGCATTCCGGTCTCGTCGGCCGAAAAGCATAATGTCCTCGATCCGACCAGCGCGCTGATCATGGCGGTGCCGGCGGGCGAGCCTTTGGTCGGCCCTTCGGCCTGCGATCGCACCTTGCCGATCTATGACGGTGTCGTGCGCTTCGATCTCACTATGACCTATACCAGCACGCGCGAGGTCTCCGTCGACGGCTATAAGGGGCCGGTCTCCGTCTGCGCCGTGCGCTACAAGCCGATCGCCGGCCATCGCTACGATTCGCGGTCGACGAGATTCATGGCGCAGAACCATGATATCGAGGTTTGGCTCGCGCCGATCGCGCGCGCGCATGTCGTCATTCCGTTCCATATCGGGCTGCGGACCATGGCCGGCATGGCCTATGTCGATGCGGTCGAATTGCATCTCGAGCCGAGCGGCCGCACCCTCAAGGCCGATCGCTGAGGCTCATCGCAATACGCTTGCGCATTTCCCGGCTTGTCGCCGCGAATCTCTTGCCGGGACATCGACAGTCTATCCTACCGCCGCGGCGCTGTTTTTCGTGCCAAGTCGCGCTTGACAAAACCGACGGGCGGAGTCCGCGGGAAGCTGGCGCTTGGCGGAGTTGAAAAGCCTTGAAATCGGCGTCGGTCCACAACTTATAGAGATAGCTTCTCGCCGAGCCCGATATGTTGCGGTGAACAAAGGCGGATTCGCGACAAGTCAGTGATTCGGCCGCGATTCGTTCGCCGCGCGTTCGAAGTGTCAATCGGAATGGCCGCCCGGCGCAATTTTTGCCGCAGATTGGCACAGGTTCGGCTTGTTTCGCGACTTTTCCGAAGGCAGAGCTGGGGCTGTGGCTGCGCTTCGGTGAGGCTTGCCGCGGCGCCCATGGCGGCGCATATCAGGGTGGCCGGAGCCGGCGCGCGCCCCCGCCGCTGAAAGATAGTCTCGATGAACCTCGCCATTCCCGGCTCGCAAATCCACCCGCTGGAACGTTCGCGCGGCGTGCGGATCGTGCTGGGGCCGACCAATACGGGCAAGACGCATTATGCGATCGAGCGGATGCTCGCCCATCGCAATGGCATGATCGGCCTGCCGCTGCGGCTTTTGGCGCGCGAGGTTTATAACCGCGTGGTCGAGAAGGTGGGCGCCGACGCGGTTGCGCTCGTGACCGGCGAGGAGAAGATCAAGCCTGCGGCGCCGCGCTATTGGGTTTCGACCGTCGAAGCCATGCCGCGCGATCTCAATCTCAGCTTCGTCGCCATCGACGAAGTTCAGCTCGCCGCCGATCTCGATCGCGGCCATGTCTTTACCGACCGGCTGCTCAACCGCCGCGGCACCGACGAGACTTTGCTCATCGGCGCATCGACCATGCAGCGCCGGCTCGAAGAGCTTCTGCCCGGCGCGCCGATCCTGTCGCGTCCGCGGTTTTCCAAGCTGAGCTTTGCCGGCGAGCGCAAGATTGCGCGCCTGCCGCCGCGCAGCGCCATCGTCGCCTTCTCGGTTGAAGAAGTCTATGCGATCGCCGAATGGATCCGGCGTCAGCGCGGCGGTGCCGCAGTCGTCCTTGGCGCATTGTCGCCGCGCACGCGCAATGCACAAGTCGAGATATATCAAAACGGCGACGTGGATTACATCGTCGCCACCGATGCCATCGGCATGGGCCTCAACCTCGATGTCGATCACATTGCTTTCGCCGGGGATCGAAAATTTGATGGATGGCATTATCGGCGCCTCAACCCAGCGGAGTTCGGCCAGATCGCCGGGCGTGCCGGTCGCCATATGCGCGACGGCACGTTCGGCACGACAGGCCGGTGTCCGCCTTTCGACAATGATCTTGTCGAAGCGCTGGAAGACCATCGTTTCGAGCCGGTTACGATGTTGCAATGGCGCAATAGCGATCTCGACTTCTCGTCTATTGCTGCGCTCGGCGCTTCGCTCGACCGCCAGCCCAAGGATTATGGCCTGACGCGGGCTCCCCTCGCCGAAGATCAAATGGTGCTTGACATTGCCGGGCGGGACGAGAATGTCCTGCGGGTCACCAAGACCGAGGCCGATGTGTCGCGGCTTTGGGACGCTTGTCAGATTCCCGATTACCGCAAACTGTCGCCGGCGGCACACGCAGAACTCGTACTTTCGATCTATGGCTTCGTTGTCCGTGCGCGCCATATTCCCGAAGACTGGTTTGCACGGCATATTCACGAGCTTGATCGCACCGATGGCGACCTCGATACGCTGTCGGCGCGGCTGGCCCAGGTCAGGACTTGGACTTTTATCGCCAATCGGCCTGATTGGCTCGGCGACCCGGAGCATTGGCAGGAGGTCGCGCGTCGGGTAGAGGACAGGCTGTCAGACGCTTTGCATGAACGTCTCGCCCAAAGGTTCATCGATCGGCGGACGAGCGTGCTGATGCGTCGCTTGAGAGAGAACGCGATGTTGGAAGCCGAAATCACCCCAGGCGGCGATGTGCTGGTCGAAGAGCAGCACATTGGGCATTTGTCGGGATTTCGTTTCACGGCTGATCCGCAGGCCGATGGTGAAGCCGCCAAGGCTTTGAACGCGGCCGCGCAGAAGGCGCTCGCCAGCGAGATCGAAGGCCGGGCGCGGCGCGTGCACGAGGCGGTCGACGAGGCTTTCGTTCTCGCTAACGACGGCGTCATCCGCTGGTTGGGCGAGGCGATCGGCAAGCTTGTGCCGGGCGAACATGTTCTGCAACCGCGCGTCGCCGTTCTCGCCGACGAACAATTGACCGGTCCGTCCTTGGACCTCGTCCAGAAGCGGCTCGAACTCTGGCTCGCACAGCACGTCAAAAAATTGCTCGGCCCGCTGCAGGATCTCGAAAGCGGCGAGGGACTTGAGGGGATCGCCCGCGGTGTCGCCTTCCGCGTTGCCGAGGCGCTCGGCGTGCTCGAGCGTTCGCAGGTCGCCGAAGACGTCAAGAGCCTGACGCAAGAGGCGCGTGCGACGTTGCGTAAGCTCGGCGTGCGCTTCGGCGCCTATCATCTCTATTTGCCGGCGCTTTTGAAGCCCGCCCCGCGCGCCTTCGCGGCGCAGCTTTGGGCCTTGCGCAATCCGGGCGCCGAAAACAGCCAGAGCCAGGCCGAGGTGCCGCATCTCGCCTCCTCAGGCCGCACGTCATTTGTGGCCGACAAGGATATTCCGAAAGGTTTTTATCGCGTCGCCGGTTTTCATGTCTGCGGCGAGCGCGCTGTGCGCGTCGATATTCTGGAACGCTTGGCTGATCTTATCCGCCCAGCCATCGCTTATCGGCCGGGGACGACGTCGGGCGATCCGCCGGCGGGCGCGGCGGATGGTGACGGTTTCGTCGTCACCGTAGCGATGACCTCGCTTGCCGGCTGTTCGGGCGAAGCCTTCGGCGCGATCTTGCGCGCACTCGGCTATCAGAGCGAACAGCGCAAAGGTCCCGCGATCACCGTTCCGCTGGTGCCGAAGGCGGCGGTCGAGCCGATCACGGCCGCCGCGCAAGCGTCCGCAGCATCCGACGCTGCGACGCCGGTCGAGGCCGATTCGCAGACCACGGCAACCGAGGATAGCGCCGCCGAACCCGGCGCCGTCTCTGCGCCCGGCGCCGAAGACTCAACCGAAGCGCCTCAGGCCGATGTCTTTGCGGCAGAGACCGCACCGGCCGTCGTCGAGGAAACGCCGGCCGAAATTGCCGCCGTATCGGTGCAATCGACCGGCGCCGAAACGCCCGCGCCCGCCGAGGCTGAAGGCGAGTCTGTCGCGGCGGCCGAGTCCGCACCGGAAGCGCCGCTATCCGGAGAAGCTGAGCCCGCGATCGAAGCCGTCGAGGGCGCTGCGTCGGAAACGTCGAGCGAACCGCCGCTGATCGAGGTCTGGCGGCCGTTTCGGCATCGCCATCAAGCGCGGCGTCCGGCACGGCCGCAGCGGCATGCCCAGCAGCGGTTTCCGCGTTCCGGCCAGCAAGCACCGGCTGCGCCGACAGGCGAAGCCGCGGCAGCAGCGGGTGAGCCGAATGGTGGCGCCAGCGTGCCGCTTGAGCGGCCGGCGCGGCCTGAGCATCGGCGCCGGCATCATAGCGCCGCCAGCGTCCCCGCAGGTTCGCCAAGCGGCCCGGGCAGGCCGGATAAGAAGCGGGATTTTTCGCAGAAGCCGCCACATCGCGGTCCGCGTGACGGGGAGAGTCAAGGCCGCGGAAAATGGTCCTCGGCGGAGAAGCCGCGCGAGCGGCAGCCGGACCCGAATTCGCCCTTCGCGAAGCTGCTTGTGCTGAAGCAGCGCTTGGAGGGTCAAGAGGGAAAAAATTAGCAAAATCAAGGCTAAATCCTGCCCAGCAGGGCGACGTAGGGACTTTCCCCGCAACGTTGCAACATGTTATGCAAAATTAATTGACTAGGTCATTGGTCTGTCGCAAACGCCCAGACGCTTTTCGATAAAGGGGATCAACGGTGGACGCTAACGGCTCTGAGCAGAAAGACGAACTCGTCAATCAGATCGTCGACGTGATCGTGTCCGAGGGCATGATCGATCGTGACAAGGTCAAGATGGACGCCTCGATCGAGAGCTTGGGATTGAAGTCCATCGACATTGTCATGATCCTGACGGCGCTCGAAGAAAAGTTCGACGTCTATATTCCGATGGACGGGCCGTTCCACGAGGCTAAGGACGTGAAAAGTCTGATCGACGCCATGGCGAATTACATCAGCAAAGAAAAGACCGCCTGAATGGCGCAGCGGCGGGTCGTTATTACCGGCATCGGCGCGGTTTCGTCGTTGGGACTTGGTGCGAAAGCCCTGTGGGAGGCGGCGCGCGACGGCCGCTCCGGCATTCGCGAGACGATCTTTGCGCGGCCCTATCCCGGCCGCATCAAGATTTCCGCGCAGGTTCCGGATTTCGACGCCAGCCTTTATCTCGACAAGGATACGCTGTCGCTCAGCGATCCGGTTATCAAATATCTGCTGATCGCCGCCGACGAGGCCGTGCAACAGGCCGGCCTCTCGCGCGAGACGCTGCAGGGTCCGCGGACGGCCTCGATCATCGGTACCGGCATTGCCGGCATGAACACGATCGAAGATGGCTTGTATACGGTCTTCAAGCGGGAGGTGCGCCCGGACCCGCTGACGATTCCGAAATTGATTCCGAGTTCCTGCCCCGCAATGGTGAGCATGCGCTACGGCACGACGGGCCCGTGCTTTGCGATCGGCAGCGCTTGCTCCTCGGCTACGCAGGCGATCGGCATCGGCGCGCAGATGATCCGTGCCGGCATGGTCGATCGCGCCATCGTCGGCGGCACGGAAGATTGCGTCACCGTCGGGACGATGATCGCGTGGGAGGTCTTGCGCGTGCTGACGCCAAACGTCTGCCGGCCGTTCTCCAAGGATCGCAACGGCATGGTGATTGGCGCAGGGGCTGGCGTTTTCGTTCTCGAAGCGGAAGAGATCGCGGCGCAGCGCAAAGCTTATGTGCTGGCGGAACTCGCTGGCTACGGTACGACGAGCGACGCCAAGGATCCCGTCCGGCCGGATGTGAATGGCGCCGCCGCCTGCATGCGCAATGCGATCGAAGACGCCGGTGTCACACCGGATGAGATCGATTACATCAATGCGCATGGCACGGGTACGACGGTGAACGACGTGACCGAGTCGGCGGCGATCGGCCTCGTCTTCGGCAACCGCGCGCCGCATGTGCCGGTCTCCTCGACCAAGCCAGTGCATGGCCACGGGCTTGGCGTCGGCGGCGCCTTCGAGTTGATCGTCACGCTTGGCGCGTTGCGCGAGAACGTTGCGCCGCCGACGATCAATTGGCGCGTCGCGGACGAAAAATGCCCGGTCGATTGCATCCCCAATGAGGCGCGGCCGATGCCGATCAAGGTCGCCATGTCGAATTCATTTGCTTTTGGCGGCATCAATGCGGCGCTCGTCGTGCGCGATTTCAATGCGTGAGCTTTTCGATGCATGACCTTGGAGCGCGGCATGCCGGCTGAACGCCTGCTTGGGACATTCACGGTCCGCGCGGCGGCGGCGGAAGCGGCGGCGTTCGCGCGCGAGGTCGGCAGTCCGGGGCAGAGCGTTCCCTTCACCTTTCCGGTGCGCTGGCTGGCGCGGCCCGATTTTCAAGCCGCAGCGGTCGAGATGATCGGCGACGCCAACTGGGTGCCGATCCATGAGTCGCAGAGTTTCGATTATCGCGCGCCGCTCACCCTCGACGCCGATTACGCGATGACGGTCACGATGAAGCGCGAGACAGAGCCATCGCGGATCATTCTGTCGGCGTATGTCGGCGTGGCGGACGAAGCCCCCTCGCTCAGCATGGAAATGACGCTGCGCATCGTGCCGCTGCCGGCGGGGCAGGCGGCGTGACCGCGCCGGTTGTCGAATCCGTTCAGGCTCCTTTGCGCGTCGGCGATAAGCTGTCGCCGCAAAATTTCGGGCCGTTCGATCTGCTGCGTCTCGCCCGCTATGCCGAGGTTTCGGGGGACAAGAATCCCATCCATCTCGATGCTGATCTGGCGCGCCAGGCCGGGCTCGCGGCGCCGCCGGTTCAAGGCATGTTGCTGATGAGCGCCTTCGCTCCGGCGCTGGCCGCATGGCGGCCCGATCTGAGGCTGCAGCGCCTCTCGGCCAAATTTTTGCGCCCGGTCCTGGCAGGCGAAAGCATCGCTGTCTCGGGGCGTGTCGCCAATGTGGCGATGGATGACGGACTTCGCGTGACGCTGCGCCTCATGGCGCATAATGCGCAACGCGAAATCGTCGTCCTGGCCGAAGCCGTGCTCGGCGAAGCGGGCTAGGCCATGCGCCAACCGCGCGCGATCCTTATCACCGGCGCCTCGAGCGGCATCGGCCGGGCATTGGCTCTCGCCTATGCGGCGCCGGGCGTGCGACTTTCCCTCATCGGCCGCAACGAGGCGCGTTTGGCCGAGATCGCCGCTGCGGCCGCGGCGCAAGGCGCGCTGGTTTCAACCGGCCAGGTCGATGTCCGCGATCGCGACGCCATGCGCGCTTGGATCGCGGCGGCTGACGCCGCTCTGCCATTCGATCTCGCGATTGCCAATGCCGGCATCACCAGCGGTCTTGCCGATGCCGCGCTCACTGAGGATCCGGAGGCCGTGCGGGCCTTGCTCGCCACCAATCTTTTCGGCGTCCTGAACACCGTCGAGCCGCTGATCCAGCCGATGTGCGGGCGCGGCTTGGGCCAGATCGCGATCATCGGTTCGCTCGCCGGCCTGCGCGGCCTGCCGTTTTCGCCGGCCTATAGCGCCAGCAAGGCGGCGGTTCATGCCTATGCCGAATCGTTGCGCGGACGGCTCGAACGCCGCGGCTTGATCGTCAGCCTGGTTGTCGCCGGCTTCGTCAAGACGCCGCTGAACGACTCGATCGACGCCGTCAAGCCGTTCGAAGTCAGCGACGTCGAGGCCGCGCGGATCATCAAGGCAGGTCTGGCACGCGGCCGCGCCGTCATCGCCTTTCCGGCGGCGCTTTATGCTGCGACATGGCTCGCGCGCATTCTGCCGCCGCGCTTTGTCGACCGTTTGTTCACACGTTTCTTGGTAAATGTTCCAGAAACGAAAGAAAGAGTGAACGCCTGAGCCGGCGCTCCGCCGGGTTTTCCTTGTTTTGCTTGCATTTTCCGTGCTCAAACGATGCCGGTCCGCGTCCCAAGGGGGGACGGAACCTTCCTGCCGCGAGCATAGAAGTACCCGGGAACGGAGCGCGCATTGGTCCTCAGAGAATTTCTGCGCCTGTTTTTCGAGACGGTTCTTGGCTTTGCCATTCTCGGTCTCGTCGGCATCGGCATCAGCTTTCTGATCCTCATCGCCATCAACATCATCGAACTCGTTACCGGAAAGCCATGGCGCAAGCCGATCCCGCCGCTCAAATTGAGCGAGGCCGAACTGCCCCATGTCCTGGTGCAAATCCCCGCATTCAACGAGGGCGAATTGGCGGCGGACGCGCTCCATGCGGCTGCATCGCTCGATTGGCCGAAAGATAAGCTCCACATTCAGCTTCTCGACGACAGCACGGACGAGACGTCGGCGCTGGCCCAGCGGGCCGAGCAGCAATTGCGCGCCCAGGGTTTCGATATTCTGCATCTGCGGCGTGACGACCGCACGGGCTTCAAGGCAGGCGCGCTTGCGCATGGTCTGACCAAGAACGATGCGCCGGTCATTGCCGTGCTCGATATCGACTTCCGCCCGCCGCGCGAATGGCTGCGCGCGACCGTGCCTTATCTGCTGGCCGATCCGCACGCGGGCTTTGTCCAATCGCGCTGCGAATTCGCCAATTACCGCACCAATTGGCTGACGCGCATCCAGGGCTTGATGCTCGATTCGCATTTCGTCATGGAGCAGGCGACGCGCTATCGCGCCGGCTGGCTGTTTCAGTTCAACGGCACGGGCGGCCTCTGGCGCCGCGCCGCGATCGAGGCGGCCGGCGGCTGGTCGGGCGATTCGCTCTGCGAGGATCTCGATCTGACGATCCGCGCCGAGCTCGCCGATTGGCACGGCGTCTTCCTCATGGAGCCGGCGGTTCCAGGCCTCGTGCCCGAGCATTTGCAACATTGGCGCGTGCAGCAGCGGCGCTGGTCGAACGGCTTCGTCCAAGTCGCGCGCAAGGTGCTCGGCGAAGTCTGGGCTTCGCCTTGGACGATCAGCAAGAAGATTTCGGCCAGCGCGCTGATCCTGATCCAGGCCTTTTATCCCTGCGCGGCGATCGCGACCGCCTCGTTCATCCTCTGCATCCTGCTGCGCGGGCTGCACGCCTCAGCCTATATCCCGCTCATGGAATTCATGCTGACCCTGATCGCGACGGTCGCCGTCGGCATGACGCTGGTGCCCTATTTGATCTTACGGCGCGGCTCGCTTTGGCAATATCTCGTTACCGTCTCGTCGGTGACGCCGATGATGGTCTACATGAGCATTTCGAACGCCCCGTCGATCTTGAAGACGGTCGTATCCGGCAGCCGCGAGCACTTTAAGCGTACGCCCAAGTCGCGGCCGGTGACGACGCCGAAGATCAGCTGAGGCCGGCGAACCCCGACGAGGCGGCGCTTTTATCTGCGGCGTCGTGGCCAGGTTGGCTTTTGGTCCGCTTCCAAAGTTGATCCGGGCCCTTCGCAAGGGACGACTTTTTGGCTAGTGGTAGAATGTGAATTCGCTGGGGGGCGAGAACTCGGGGCTGGAGCGAGACTTCGCGCATGAACATGGCGATTCGAAACGACGACATACCGGCCGCCGCGCCCCAGGATACTTTCCTCATCGCCGAGCCGTTGCGTCCGCATCCGCAGCGACGCCGCGCTATCCTGGCCGCGCATCCTGAGGTTGCAAAGCTCATTGTCACCGATCCGATGACCGCCATCATCACTCTCGGCGTCGTTCTCGGCCAGACGGCCATTGCCGCCCTGTTTGGCCATTTCGGCCTGCATTATTGGTGGGCCGCGCTGATCGCCGCCTATTGCATCGGCGCCTTCGCCAATCATGCGATGTTCGTCGTCATCCACGACGCAGTTCATAACACGATCTTCAAGACGCCCGACGCCAACAAATGGGTGGCGATCCTTGCCGATCTGCCGAATGCCTTTCCGACCGCGATGGGCTTTCGCTGCTATCACCAGAAGCATCATTCGCATCTCGGCGATTATGATTTCGATGCCGACCTGCCCGGCCATCTCGAAGCGAAGATCGCGAGCAATCGCTGGTACGGCAAGGCCTTCTGGCTGTTCGGCTTCGCCTTCTGGCAGCTCTCACGTCTCGGCCGTCTGAAGGGCACGGTGCCGATCTGGGGCAAGTGGACCTACATCAATCTCGCGGTCATTGCCGCCTATGATCTTGTGCTGCTCTATCTCTTTGGATGGAACGCGCTGCTGTATCTTTTTGCGTCGTTCTGGTTTTCCGTCGGCGGCCTGCATCCCTTGAGTGCGCGCTGGATCCAGGAGCATTTCACCTTCGATCCGCACCAGGAAACCTACGATTACTACGGGCCGCTCAATCTGATCGCGCTCAATATCGGCTACCACAACGAGCATCACGATTTTCCGGAAATCCCGTGGCGCTTACTGCCTGAACTAAAGCGCATGGCGCCCGAGTTCTACGACCATCTCAAGACGCATAAGTCGTGGACGAAGCTGTTCTTCACCTTCATCTTCGATCCGCGCTACACGCTCTATTCGCGTGTCGATCGCTCGATCCTGCGCCATGCGGCGGATGCCGCCGCAAAATAGTCCTGCGATTCACTCAATCCGGTTAGGCGCTCAGGCCGCTGCGGCTCGGGGCGCCGCCGCGGCGCTCAGATCCTTGCCGTAGATGCGGTGTACTTTATCGATCTCGGCGCCCGAGAGTTCGATCGGCCGGCGCATGCCGAGATTGTCCTCGAGCACCCAGCCGAATTCGCAATGCTCAACCGATGGGAATTGGCGGGCGCGGCGGCGGCATTCCTCGATGAAGGCGAGGATCACGGCGCCGCCCACGGCCTTGCGATGCAGGGCGCGGCGCAAGCCGAAGAGCGCCATCCGCATGCTCTTGTATTGATGATTGCGGACGCGCGAGACGACCTTCGGCAGGCCGAACGGCAAGAGCTTGCCGTCAAGGTCCGCGAGAATTTCGTTCAGGTTCGGCAGCACGATAGCAAAAGCCTGCGGCACGCCGTCGAGCTCGACCATGAAGCCGCCTTCCGGCGGCATGACATATTTGAGCGAATCCGCCGAGGCCATGAATTCCTCATGGGTGAACGGCACGAAGCCCCAGTTCTCGCGCCAGGCGTCGTTGAAAATATCGACGATGAGCGCCGCCTCGGCCTTGATATTGTTGAGATCGAGCGTGCGGATTTTCAACCGCTCGCGCCATTCGGGGCGCGCGATGATGCCGGGCGTATTGGTCTTATCCTTGTCGGAGATCACATAGCGGTAGGAGATGACGTCGCGCGCCTTGCCGTAGCCGCGCCGTTCCATCATCGCCGGCAGATAAGACGGATTCCACGGCATGAGGAACATTGGCACGGCGCTGAAGCCATCGACGAGCATGCCCATTTCGCTCCAGATCGACGGCGAGAAGGGGCCATGCACGAGGCTCGCGCCGCGGTCGCGCAGCCAGGTTTCCGCCGTTTCGAGGAGCGCCGCGAAGACCGCCTCGTCTTCGATGCAATCGAGGCAGCCGAATTGCGCCGGTGAGGCGCCGAGCGGCACGACGTCCTTGTAGATTTGCGCCTGGATGCGGCCGGCGACCTTGCCGTCCTTATAAGCGAGCCAGGCCTGCCAATCGACCGATTTGAAATGCGGATTGAGCTTCGAGCCATGCAGGGTCCAGCGCTCGGCGTCGAGCGGCGGCGAAAAGCCTTTCTGGCCCTTGTAGATGAGCCGCGGCACGCGGCAGAATTCGAGAAAGGCGCCGAGGCCCTTCACGGGAACGATCTTGATGTCAGCCATTCCAATATCCGTTGGCCGGTGAAGCGCGGAGCATCGCCGACGATGGAGACTTCAATCGGGCGCCGGCTCGGAGCGCCTTCATCTTTTCGTCATCGGATCGTTCGTCATCAGGTCGCGGCGGTCGCCGGCTCGGCCGCAACCACCGGCTGGGCCTGCCGCCGGGCGAGGAGGTTGATGACGCCGCGAATATCTTCTTCGCGATGCGTGGCCGAAAGGAAGAAGCGCAGCCGCGGCTGGTTCTTCGGCACGCCGATCTGGAAGATCGGCGGCACATAATAGCCGTTCGCCATCAGATGTCGCGAAGCCGCGACCGTTTCGAGCCCGTCGGCGAAGAGGATCGGCACGACGCCGCGGCCGATCGCCGGCCCGGTGTCGAGGCCGGCTTCATGCGCCAATTCGAGGAAAAGCTCGGCATTGGCACGCAGCCGCTCGATGCGCCAGGTGTCCTTCTGAACGATGTCGAGTGCCGTCGAGGCCGCCGCGGTAATGACCGGCGACAGGCCGACGCTGAACACGAAGCCGGGCAGGGTATAGCGCAGCCAGTCGATCACCGGCTTCTTACCGCCGAGGAAGCCGCCGCAGGAGGCAAAGGTCTTGGACAGCGTGCCGACAATGAGATCGATCTGCGCCGGATCGACGCCGGTATGTTCGCAAAGGCCGCGGCCGTCCTGGCCGAGAACCCCGATCGAATGCGCCTCATCGACCAGCAACCAGCAATTGTAGCGGTCCTTGATCTCGATCAGGCGCGGCAGATCGACGATGTCGCCATCCATGCTGTAGAGCGATTCGACCGCGATCAGCACATGACGGTAGGAACTGCGTTTCTGTTCGAGCAGGGCTTCCAGATCGTCGAGATCGTTGTGCTGGAAGAAATGGCTCGTCGCGCTCGCCGCCTTGGCACCGCTGATGATGCTGTTGTGCGACAATTCATCGAGGAAAATCGCGTCGCGCGTGTTCATCATGTGCGAAATCGTCGTCACATTGGTCAGGTAACCCGAGACCAAGGTGAGCACTGATTCGACGCCGAGGAACGAGGCCAGCTTTTCTTCGAACACATGATGCGTCGAGCGTTCGCCGCCGACGAGGCGCGAGGCGAGCGCGCCGACGCCGAGACTTTCGAGCGCTCCGACCGATGCTGCCTTGATGGCCGGATGGCCGGCAACACCGAGGTAATCGTAATTGGCGAAGCTGACGAAATTCCGCCCGTGCGCCTGCGCCTCGTGACGCGCGCTGTCGGTTGGGACAAAAAACGGGTTATATTCCTCGAGATAGGCTTTGCCGGCGAGGCGGAAGCGTTTTGTCGCATAGTCTGCGAGACTGTTTATGCGATTTGCCAAGTCAAATTGTCCGTTGTTTCGAGCCCCGCCTGCTCAGAATCGGCGCGGCGGGCTGTCCCCACGATTATTGGAGCCATAACATCCTTGGCTGCGGCCGGCAAAGCAACGCCGAAATCGACCGTGGAAAGCGCCAGGCTATAGTGCTCGCAATTAGCTTAATGTCTTTAGAAGCACAAGCTTAGGATGATAAGTCAAATCCAGTTACAAAGCGTAACAGCGGCAAGCGCAAAGCAGAAAAGGAAGTCGTGCGTGGCGAGCGAACCGATCATCGTCGAAACCCACGGGAAGGTCGGGCTAATCCGGCTCAACCGGCCGCAGGCGCTCAATGCCATCAATGCCGAATTAATGGCCGCCCTCAACCGCGCGCTCGATGCCTTCGAAGCCGATCCGGCAATCAGCGCCATCGTGCTCACCGGCTCCGCCAAGGCCTTCGCCGCCGGCGCCGACATCAAAGAAATGCAGCACAAGACCTATGCCGAAGCCCTGATCCCCGACTTCATCGCCGATTGGCAAAGGCTCGCGCGCGTGCGCAAGCCGACAATCGCCGCGGTGGCGGGCTTTGCGCTCGGCGGCGGCTGCGAGATCGCCTTGATGTGCGATTTCATCATCGCCGCCGACACGGCCAAATTCGGCCAGCCGGAGATCAAGCTTGGGATCATGCCGGGCGGCGGCGGCTCGCAACGGCTGACGCGGGCGATCGGCAAGGCCAAGGCGATGGAGCTTTGCCTCACCGGCCGCATGATCGATGCGGCAGAAGCCGAGCGGGCCGGTCTCGTCGCCCGGATCGTGGCGGCCGACCAATTGGAAACCGAAGCGCTGAAGACCGCCGCGGCGATCGCCGAAATGTCGCTTCCCGCGCTGCTGCTCACCAAGGAGGCGATCAACCGCGCCGCCGAGACGAGCCTGGCCGAAGGGCTGCTTTTCGAGCGGCGGGCGTTTCAGTCGCTGTTTGCGACGCACGACCAGAAAGAAGGCATGGCCGCATTCGTCGAAAAACGCCCGGCGAAATTCGAGAATCGTTGATTTCGCTTTCTTTTCCGCGGGTCGTCGGTGGCTTATTCCGACAAAATTCTTGTCGGATTGCGTTGACGGGCTTTGGAGCGCCAACTATAAGCTGCCGCTTCGAGTTTGCGCGTCCGGCGACGCCGACCTTTAGGTTGCCTTCGGCCGGACTTTTCCAGGACATTTCGATGGCGAATACACCGTCGGCCAAGAAGGCCGCCCGTAAAATCGAGCACCGCACCACGGTCAACCGTTCGCGCCGCTCGCGCATGCGGACGTTCGTCCGCAAGGTCGAGGAGGCGATTGCCGCCGGCAATCACGCCGCCGCCGCCGAGGCGCTGAAGGCGGCCGAGCCGGTGATCGTCCGCGCCGCGCAGAACGGGATCATCCACCGCAATACCGCCGCCCGGAAGGTTTCCCGCCTCACCCATAGCGTGCGGGCGCTGGCACAGGCCTAATCCCGAAAAAGCATCCGTTGAGAGGATGCGGTGAAGCCGGGCTTCACCGCGCCAGCCCGTAGGCATAGTCGAGCCAGGCGGTGAGCTTCGTCAGGTCGCGCGCCTCGACGGTCGGGCCGCACCAGATCCGCAAGCCGGGCGGCGACAGGCGGTAGGCGCCGATATCATAGGCGACCTCGGCTTCTTCGAGGATAGCGAGCAATTCGTCGACCACGGCTTTTTGCTCCGCCGCCGGCAGGCTCGCGACCTCTGGCTCGGTCAGCGTCAGGCAAAGGCTGGTGTTGGACCGGATGGCCGGGTCCTTGACCAGAAACCCAATCCAATCCGAAGTCTCGACCCAGGCGCCGATCGTACGCGCATTGGCATTGGCGCGGGCGATCAAGGCATCGAGGCCGCCGAGCGATTGCGCCCAGGCGAGCGCGTCGAGATAATCCTCGACGCAAAGCATCGACGGCGTGTTGATCGTCCAGCCCTTGAACAAAGCTTCGTCGAGCTTGCCCTTCTCCGTCAGGCGGAAAATTTTCGGCAGCGGCCAGGGCGGCCGATAGCTCTCAAGCCGTTCGACGGCGCGCGGCCCGAGCACCAGCATCCCATGCCCCGCTTCGCCGCCGAGGCATTTCTGCCAGGAGAACGTGACGGCATCGAGCTTCGCCCAATCGAGCTTTTGCGCGAAGACGGCCGAGGTCGCATCGCAGATCGTCAGTCCTTGGCGGTCGGCGGCGATCCAGTCGGCATCCGGCACCCGCGCGCCGGTGCTGGTGCCGTTCCAAGTGAAGACGATGTCACGGTCGGGGCGCGTCGCCGCCAGATCGGCAATCGCGCCCGGCGGCGCCCGCAGGATGCGCAGGTCGCCAAGTTTCAGCGCTTCTGCATCCTGCGCCCAGCTTTCGCCGAAGGCATCCCAGGCAAGGATATCGACGCCGCGCGGTCCGAGCAGCGACCAGAGCGCCATTTCGACGGCGCCGGTATCGGAGGCCGGCACGATCGCGATGCGATGGCTGGCCGGCACGCCGAGGACATCGCGGGTCGTTTCGATGGCCTGTTCAAGCTTCGCTTGGCCGGCGGGGCTGCGGTGCGAGCGGCCGAGCAGCGCCGTCCTGAAAATTTCCGGCGTCCAGCCCGGCCGTTTGGGGCACGGACCGGACGAGAAAAATGGACGGCCGGGCTTGGTGCCCGGCTGCGACAGCGCAATGGTCATGGTTCTGTTGTGCGGCCAGTTGCGGCAAAGCGCAACTGGCTCGTGCGGCCGGTGCTTAATCGATCAGATAGCGCAGGCCGAGGCGGACTTCCTGCGACGTGAGGCCCTTATCGAAGAGCACGCCCGACAGCGACTTGAACGACATCGTGCCGAAATTGACGTAGCGGTACCCGAGGTCGAGCTTCAGATTGGGTGAGATGTCATAGGAAAAGCCCGCCATGAGTGCGAAGGCGAAATTCCATTTCGATATTGACCGGGAGAAGTCCCAATTTTGCGGGCCGGAATTATAGTGCGGCTGCGGTTCGATCAGCTGGCCGGTAAGTGGATTTGTGTAGTTAAGCGGAACCGAATAGGGGTTTGGAAATGTCAATACCGCGCGGTAAGGGCTTCCATCCGCATTGATGAAGTTGACCGTTTGCGTCCCGTTTAAGTAAGCCGCACCGACACCACCGCCGATGTACGGCGTTATGCCCCAATAAGTGCCGAGATCGACATAACCGTTTGCCAGAAAGAGATTCTTCTGCAGAGAAGCGCCTTCCTTGGTCGAGCATTGGTTCTGGTTGACCGCCGTGCCAATGACGTGCCCCGTCGTCGGATCAGTGATCGCATCAAGGCTTGCAGGACAATTCACCTGCGGCCCGTAGCCGCCCATGGGCTGGCTGCCGTAATAGGTATAGGTCGCATCGGTGCGGAACCATTGATTGAACTGGTAGCCAGCACCGGCTTCGACCGACCAATTCAGCCTTTGGTTAAAGGTGACATTGTTAAGATCGGAGAGAAGGTCCGGCATATCCTGCACCGCGGCGCCGACGCTGCCGCGAATGTACCAGCCGGTGCCGAATTCGACCGGTTCGGTCGGTTCCGAATCGGCTTGCTGGCCACCGAAGAACGAGGCGAGATCGGCGGCTTCGGCGCGGGGCGTTGCGCAGACCGCTAAGGCAGCCGTCAACGCGAGGCTGCACACAATCGTCCGACTCGACATCGCCTTCCTTCCTTTCGGCTTTCGATCGAAAGGAAGTGTGAAGGATATTTCTTAAGTCCGGCTTAACCATAAGACGTAACGGTCTGAAAACCATAAATGCCCGGCGTCTTTTGGACGACAGAGCAAACGAAAAAAGCGGGCCGCTGGCCCGCTTTTTCCGATCGTTGAAATGGATGGCTCAGTATTTGGTGACGAGCGGCGGCGCCGGCGGCGGGATGTCGGCGAACACGTAGCGCAGGCCGACGCGGATATCCTGCGACGCGAGCCGGTAGTGCTGCACTTCGAACGTGCAGGAGCCGTTGCAGATAATCGGGTTCGACGCGACCGTGCCGAGGTTCAAGTAGCGATAGCCGAAATCGAGTATCAGGTTGGGCGTGATCGAATAGCTGACGCCGGCCATGAGCGCCCAGGCGAAATGCCACGAACTGCTGTCGCGGGCCGTGCCGAAGGCGGTGATATCGTCGAGATCGGTGTCGTGCAGGCCGTTAATGAAGACATCGGCCAGGCCGACGCCGCCGCCGATGTAGGGGGTGACGCCCCACCATGTTCCGATGTCGAAATAACCATTGGCGAGACCGACGGCTTCGCTGATCTTGGCGGTGTAGCCGTCGAAGCAGCGGCCGCCGGGGGCGGCGCAAAAGGTCGGGCCGTAGCTCTGGATCGCTTGATAGCTGGCCGGGAGGAAATATTCGCCGGTCACGTCGGCGCGGAACCAGTTGTTGAACTGATAGCCGACACCGCCACCGAGGCTCGCTGTCGTCGAGAGGCTCTGCTGGTCGAACGACGGATGATCGACAAAGACGCCAGGCGCGAAGGTGCTGTAAACGCTGTTGGTGTTGATCGCCGCGCCGACGTCGCCGCGCAGATACCAGCCGCTCACGACGGGCGGCGGCGGCGCTTCGACTTGCGGCGGCGGCGGTAAATCGAGGTCGGCCGCATGGGCGGCGCTCACGGCACCGATCGCCACGGCGCCTGCAATGATGACGGCTCTTAAGCTGGCCATAACGATCAATCCCTTCGTCGGCGCAGGCGCGATCGGCCGGCGCGATATCCAACGGAAGGGAAAGATGTCGCAAAGAGCTTAAAAGGCCCTTAACCCTAACACTTAACCTTAACGCCGCCACTTATCGGGACCGACTGTGGCACGACTGCCGCAGGGGACGCCGCGGCGGCTAAGCTGCGACGGCGCTCAGGGCCTCGCAGACGTCGTCGACGATCTTTTCGACGAGGTCGGGATCGTCGCCTTCGCCCATGACGCGGATGACCGGCTCGGTGCCCGAGGGCCGGATTACCAGCCGGCCGTTATTGCCGAGCTTGCGGCGGGCGTCCTCGATGGCGCGGGACACGCGCTCTTCCTCCAGCGGCTGGCCGACGCGGAATCGCACGTTCTTCAAAACCTGGGGCACCGGCTCGAACCGATGGCAAACCTCGCTCACCGGTTTTTCCCGCCGCTTGACGATGGCGAGCAATTGCAGCGCCGCGACCAAGCCATCGCCGGTGGTGCAATAGTCTTTGAGGATGATGTGGCCGGATTGCTCGCCGCCGAGGTTAAAGCCGTGTTCGCGCATATGTTCGAGGACATAGCGGTCGCCGACCGGGGTGCGGGCGAGGGCGAGGCCGATGCCGGCGAGATAGCGTTCGAAGCCGAGGTTCGACATGAGTGTCGCGACGATGCCCGGCCGCGACAGGCGTCCGTCCTGTTGCCAGCTTTCGGCAATCGCCGCCATGAGCTGGTCGCCATCGACGATCTTGCCGCGCTCGTCGACAATGATCACCCGGTCGGCGTCGCCGTCGAGCGCGATGCCGACATCGGCGCGCATTTCGCGGACCTTATTGACCAGCGCCTTGGGCGCGGTCGAGCCGACATCGCGGTTGATGTTGAAGCCGTCCGGCGCGTCGCCGATGGTGAAGACCTCGGCGCCAAGCTCCCAGAGCGCCTCGGGGGCGACCTTATAGGCAGCGCCGTTGGCGCAATCGACGACAATGCGCAGCCCTTCGAAGGAGGTATTGCCGATGAGGGTCCGCTTGGCGAATTCGATATAACGGGCGCGGTCGCCTTCGACGCGCATGGCGCGGCCGAGATCACCGGGCTTCGACAGCTTCAGCGGCTGCTCGCCGTCGAGAATCGCCTCGATCCGCGCTTCAACCTCGTCCGACAGCTTATAACCGTCCGGGCCGAACAGCTTGATGCCATTGTCCTCGAAAGGATTATGCGAGGCCGAGATCATCACGCCGACATCCGCGCGCATCGAATGGGTGAGCATGGCGACGGCCGGCGTCGGCATCGGCCCGAGCAGCAGGACATCGACTCCCACCGAGGTAAAGCCCGCAACCATGGCGGTTTCGATCATATAGCCGGAGAGGCGGGTGTCCTTGCCGATGACGGCGCGATGGCGGTGTTCGCCGCGCTGGAACAAAATACCCGTCGCCTGCGCGACTTTCATCGCCAATTCGGGCGTAATGACCTTATTGGCGAGGCCGCGGATTCCATCGGTCCCGAAATGCTTACCCAAACCTTGATGCTCCTGCGTCGCGGGGCGGCAATGTGCCTGGGCTCAACCCCGGCCCTGAGACGGGCGAAATCCGGCGAACGCCGGCGCAACATCTAACCCATTCGCAGTCTGATCCCCAATACTAACCAAAATTGGCCGCGCGTTACAATTGCAGGCAAATTGCGCCGAAATTGTCTTCGGTGCGCTTGCGGCGAATTTCTGCCGAAAAATCTAACTTTGGTCGAACTGTGGATTATGATGGCGGCGAGCGAATTTGGATTTCCAGCATGACTCGATTGAACGAACTGGTTTTGGCCCTGGCCGGCGCAATGATCCTGGCCGCGGCCTCGCCCAGCCTGGCGCAGCCCGCCCCGCAGCAGTTCGCGCAAAATTATGGCGTGCCGCCGGATAATGTCGGTGGCGGCGATTCTCAAGATAACGGCGGCGGCTATGCGCCGGGCGGCGGCGGTTCGGACTCGAGCCTTCTCGTGCGGGTCGAGCGGCTCGAGGATCAGATCCGCCAAATGACGGGTCAAATCCAGCAGATGCAGTTCCAAAACCGTCAGCTCCAAGACCAGCTCAAGAAATTCGAGCAAGACGTTGATTTCAGGTTCCAAGAGAGCCATGGCGGCCGCCCGATGCGGCATAGCGAGGCGAGCCCCGCCGAGGTGCCGCCGGTGACACCGACCGATGCCGACAGCACGCCGCCGGCCGACCAGGACGCGGGCGGGACGGCCGTGGCAACCGGCGACACGTCGCACCCGGGCCGGAACGATGCTTTCGACCCGACATCGCATCCCGACGCGCCCGGCGCACCAAGGCCACTTGGCGCGGGCGAGAGTGCGCCGCCGCCGGTCGCGGACAATGGCGGCGGCAATTCGGGCGGCGGCAATTCGAGCGGCGACCCGAATGCGCCGATGAACTTGCAAAGCGCCTACACGCCCCCGGCCGCCCCGGCTGCGCCGGCAGGCGGCGTCACGAGGCCGTCCGGCACCATGCTCGCCAGCGCCGAGGTGAATTCGCCACGGCAGGCGTTCGACGCGGCGCTCGGCTATTTCAAGCAGAAGGACTATGACAACGCCCAGCGCGGTTTTTCGGAATTTCTCGACAAGAATCCGAAAACCCGGTTGACCGCTGAAGCGCTCTATTTTCTCGGCGAATCCTATGCGGCGCGCGGGCGGGCGCGCGAGGCGGCCGAGCAATTCCTGAAGATCTCGACCAGTTACTCGGATTCGACGCGGGCGCCGCAAGCCATGTTGAGGCTCGGCGAATCGCTGCGCGCTTTGGGCAATAAGGACGAGGCCTGCGCCGCCTTCAATGAAGTGCCTCATAAATATCCGAGCGCCGCGGCCGCGGTGAAGGCAGCGGCGCGCGACGCGCAGCGGGCGAAATGCGGCGCTTAAACGAAAAGAAGCCGTTGATTGGGCCAGCCGAGCTGACCAGGCTTTTCGCGCCGCTCGCCGGACGGCGGGCGCTGCTTGCGGTGTCGGGCGGCCCTGATTCGGTCGCCTTGATGCGATTGGCCGCCCTTTGGCTCGAGCAGGGCGGAGCCGATGGCGGCGCGCAGATTTTCGTCGCGACGGTCGATCATGGGCTGCGGGCCGAATCGCGCGCCGAGGCCGAGGCCGTGGGGCGCTGGGCGAGCGCGCTGGGATTGCCGCATGAAATCCTGCTCTGGCAGGGCGCCAAGCCCCAGAGCCGCATCCAGGAGCGGGCGCGGGCTGCGCGTTACGCGCTGCTGCGTGCCCATGCGCGTTCGCTGGGGGCTGACTATCTTTTGACCGCGCATCATGCCGACGATCAGGCCGAGACGATTTTGTTCCGGCTGCTGCGCGGCAGCGGCATTGCCGGTCTCGCCGGCATGCAGAGCGAGACAAAGCAAGCCGCGGTCATGCTTTACCGGCCGCTGCTCAACATTTCGAAGAAGGCGCTGGTGGCTTATTGCGAGGCTTGCGCGCAGCCCTATATCCGCGACCCTTCCAATGAAAATTCCGCTTTTGCGCGCACGCGTTTGCGCGCGCTTCTTCCACTTCTCGAAGAGGCCGGGCTTGATGCCGCAGGCTGGGCCCGGCTCGGCCGCCGGGCGCGCCGCGCCGAGCAGGCCTTGGCCGCGCAAGCGGAGCAGGCCGGCACAAAGCTCGAAAAGATTCCGGTAAATGACGGATTTCACATCGCTGCTGCGTCGCTGCGCCATTTGCCGGCGGAGATTCTGTTGCGCGTCATCGCGGCCGAAATCGCAGCCTTGGGGAGCGGCCGGCCGCCGCGGCTCGAGCGGCTCGAAAGTCTGGCGCAAGACCTCTATGCGGCATTGAGGACCGGCGCGCACTGGCATCGCACGCTTGGCGGCGTGGGATTTTCCTTAAGGGCCGACGGATTATTGACCTTGCAGCGGGAAAAACCGCGGCGGCGTGGTCGAGAGTCCGCTGCCGCCAAAGCTTCCGATTGGCCGGCGGGCGCCGCCGTGCTGTAAGTTAGGCTACCTTGGCAACCCCTGCGGCCGCGCCTACATTGGTTGGACGTGCGCCGCTAGGAGCGCCTCATTAAGCAGGCCGTTTATCCCCCGGGATGAGTGTCTGTCGCGAGTTAAAGAATGCATCCGAATTTCAGGAATTTTGCGCTCTGGGTCATCATTTTTCTGCTCGTCGTCGCGCTCGTGATGTTGTTCTACAACCCGGGCCAGCGGCAGACGGCGGCCGACAGCATTAGCTTCAGCGAGTTCCTGAGCGACGTCCAGGCCGGCCAGGTCCGCGAGGTCACGATCGTCGGCAGCGAGGTGTCGGGCCATCTGAAAAACGACAAGGCCTTCGAGACCTATACGCCCAACGATCCGTCGCTGGTGCAGAATCTGGTCAAGAATGGCGTGACGATCAACGCCAAGCCGCCGTCCGACGGCAATAGCTGGCTGTTGACGCTGCTGATCAACGGTCTGCCGATCATCGCCTTTGTCGGCATGTGGATTTTCGTCACCCGGCAGATGCAGGGCGCTGGCGGCAAGGCGCTCGGCTTCGGCAAATCCAAGGCGAAGCTCCTGACCGAGGCGCACGGGCGCATCACCTTTGAGGATGTCGCCGGCGTCGACGAGGCCAAGGAGGATTTGCAGGAAATCGTCGAATTCCTGCGCGATCCGCAGAAGTTCCAGCGGCTCGGCGGGCGGATTCCGCGCGGCGTGCTGCTTGTCGGTCCGCCCGGCACCGGTAAGACCTTGCTCGCCCGCGCCATCGCCGGCGAGGCGAATGTGCCGTTTTTCACCATCTCGGGCTCCGACTTCGTCGAAATGTTCGTCGGCGTCGGCGCAAGCCGCGTGCGCGACATGTTCGAGCAGGCCAAGAAGAACGCGCCCTGCATCATCTTCATCGACGAAATCGACGCGGTCGGCCGTCATCGCGGCGCCGGCCTCGGCGGCGGCAATGACGAGCGCGAGCAGACGCTGAACCAATTGCTGGTCGAGATGGACGGGTTCGACGCCAATGAGGGCATCATCCTCATCGCTGCGACGAACCGGCCGGACGTGCTCGACCCGGCGCTGCTGCGTCCAGGCCGGTTCGATCGCCAGATTGTCGTCCCGAACCCTGACGTGATCGGCCGCGAGCGCATCCTGAAAGTGCATGTGCGCAAGGTGCCGCTGTCGCCCGACGTCGATCTCAAGACCGTCGCGCGCGGCACGCCGGGCTTTTCCGGCGCCGACCTCATGAATCTCGTCAACGAGGCAGCTTTGCTCGCCGCGCGGCGCGGCAAGCGCATCGTCACCATGACCGAGTTCGAGGACGCCAAGGACAAGATCATGATGGGTGCCGAGCGCCGCACCCTGGTCATGACCGAGCAGGAGAAGATCCTGACGGCCTATCACGAGGGTGGCCATGCGATCGTCGCGCTGAACGTGCCGGCGACCGATCCCGTCCATAAAGCGACGATCATTCCGCGCGGCCGTGCGCTCGGCATGGTCATGCAGCTTCCCGAGCGCGATAAACTGTCGATGAGCTACGAGCAGATGACCTCGCGTCTCGCGGTGCTGATGGGCGGCCGCGTCTCGGAAGAGATCATCTTCGGCAAGGAGAAGGTGACTTCCGGCGCGCAATCGGACATCGAGCAGGCGACCAAGCTCGCCCGCGCGATGGTCACGCGCTGGGGCTTCTCGGACGAGCTCGGCACGGTGATGTACGGCGAGAACCAGGAAGAGGTCTTCCTCGGCTATTCCATGGGCCGCCAGCAAAACATCTCCGAGGCCACGTCGCAGAAGATCGATGCGGAAGTGCGTCGTCTGGTCGAAGCCGGCTTGGCGGAGGCAACCCGCATCATTACGGAGAAGCGGCAGGACCTCGAGACGCTGGCTAAGGGTCTCTTGGAATATGAGACCCTGACCGGCGAGGAAATCTACGGCCTGCTGCGCGGCCAGAAGCCGATCCGCGATTCCGGTGACGAGCCGCCGCCCGCGCCGGCGCCGCGGCCTTCGCC